>PQXD01000003.1:144923-178603 GCA_003194485.1 Deltaproteobacteria bacterium | reverse complement strand
GGGGTGGAATAAGGCTCTTATGACAATGAATCTCAATAATCAGCATTTCCAGAAAGTCCAGAGGGGCATAAGGCCAAAATTTGGCCGAATCGAAATCTTCGGCTGATATGATTTACGGGACACGCTCCATAGATATGCATTCTTACCAATTGACAGCAGAATCTGCAAAGAAATAGGGAGTCCGGTTGCACGTAGCCGGTTTCTTTCAAGCATACATATTGACCAAGATGTATCAACATGGTAGGAACTGATCTGCCAGCGAGCTGCTTGCATTCTGGTTTGCAGCATAACACTCAATAAAGAGGTGGATTTGAAATGGCTAAAGGGATAACTGTTACTGAGTTTATCTTATCAAGACAAAAAGAGCGGCCGGAGGCGACGGGCGCCTTTACATCGATATTATCTGAGATGACAGTAGCAGCCAAGATCATCGCCAAAAAGGTAGACAAGGCAAATTTGTCTGATGCCCTGGATACTGTGGAGTCAGAAAGCGTTGGCGAAGCGTTCGTACAAAAATTGCGCGAATATGCCAATTTTACAATTATGAATCGCCTCAGTCACGTGGGCTATCTGGCTTGTATGGTCTCCAAGATGAATACCGATTTGATACCTATCCCAGAGGAGTATCCAAGGGGTAACTATATATTGATCTTTGATCCCCTGGGGGGTGTTACCAATATTGATGTACCCGTCACGATCGGTACGGTCTTTTCAATCATCAAAAAAGAGGGGCCCAGAGAATTCGGCCTTATGGCAGAGGCCTTAAAGCCCGGTTATAAACAGGTGGCAGCGGGATATTTTATTTACGGGTCGAGCAAGATAATGGTTTATACAACAGGAGACGGGGTGCATGGCTTTACACTGCAACCGAGTATCGGGGAGTTTCTTCTCTCCCACGAGAACATTCGTATACCCGATAAGGGAAAGACCTATAGCGTCAATGAAGGAAATTATTATTTCTGGGATGAAAGAGTACAGGACGTGATCGAGTATTTCAAGACACCGGACATAAAGACAGGCCGTCCCTATACAGCGCGATATACAGGTTCTTTTGTCACTGATTTTCACCGGAATCTTCTGAAAGGCGGGATATACATGTATCCGGCGAATTCAAAGGACCCGTCAAAGCCCCATGGAAAGTTGATGCTCACTTGCGAGGTAAATCCCCTGGCCTTTGTAGTAGAACAGGCCGGAGGATATGCAAGCACCGGGTTCGAACGTATCCTTGATATCCAGCCCCAACATCTTCATCAAAGGGTGCCGGTGTTCATCGGCAGCGCGGAAGATGTGCGGATGGCCGAAGGCATCATTCAGGGTAAGCGTTAAGACTGTGGATACGGAAAGACTAAACAAGATACTTGCAGTTTTTGAAGGAGAAAAGGGGGGATTGATCTCCATCCTGCAGAGGGTCCAGGAGGAGTTTGGATATCTGCCCGAGGCCGCCCTGTCTTCAGTCGCGGATTTCTTGAAATTGCCGCCGAGCCAGGTATTCAGCGTGGCAACGTTCTATGACCGTTTCTATTTGACGCGACGGGGTGATCATCTCGTCTCCGTGTGCCAGGGGACTGCCTGTCATGTACTGGGTGCGCGTAGCATTCTGGAAACGGCGGAAAACTGCCTTGGGATCAAGACAGGTCAAACGACCCCGGATTACAAATACAGCCTGCAACGGGTTGCCTGCCTCGGGTCATGTGCCCTGGCTCCGGTTGTCCTTGTAGATGACGAAGTCCACTCGAGAATGACAGTAAGAAAGATCAAGAAATTACTGACAGAGGACCTCGATTGATAAAAAAATCCGGACATGATTCTTGCTAAATTAATCTGTTGAGTGCCGAATCAATATGGATATGGAAAAATCGATCTCGATACCATCAATGGAAGGCTACAGAATAGGTACCGTGGAATCGTTGAGACTCCTGAGGGAGACCCTCATTGCAGGTGAGCAGACAACAGGCAAACTTGTCAGCGTCTGCTGTGGAAGCGGTTGCATGTCTTCCGGAAGCGAGCATGTCAGAGAGGCCTTTGCCAGAGAAATCAAGGAGCAGGAGCTTGAAGATGAGATAACGGTCAAGAAGACGGGTTGTCATGGGTTTTGCGAGAGAGGGCCAAATGTGATTATAGGTCCGCAAAATATCTTCTACAATAGCGTAACAGAAGAGGACGTGCCGGAAATCATTTCCGAGACATTGCTTGAAGACCGGGTAGTTGAAAGGCTCCTGTATGAAGACCCTGTCACCGGCCAGAAGTGCCTTTATGAGAATGACATCCCCTTTTACAAGAAGCAGAAAAGGATTGTACTGAAAAACTGTGGTATCATAGATCCTACTATCATTGAAGATTATATAAAGGTCGACGGCTTTCGGGCCCTTGCCAAAGTCCTGTCTCAAATGACCCCTGAAGGAGTCATTGAAGAGATCAAGCTCAGCGGTCTGCGCGGAAGAGGAGGTGCCGGGTTTCCGACCGGCATCAAGTGGGAAACGGCACGCAATGCCCCTGGTAAAGAGAAATACATCATTTGTAACGGCGATGAGGGTGATCCGGGCGCCTTTATGGACCGGAGCGTCATGGAAGGCGATCCCTACAGCATATTGGAAGGGATGATGATCGCCGGTTATGCCGTCGGGGCCTCTCAGGGGATCATATACGTGCGCGCTGAATATCCGCTGGCCGTACATCATCTGTCCACAGCCATTGCCCAGGCCGCTGATCTGGGGCTCCTCGGGCGCAATATCATGGGGCGCGGGTTTGATTTTGAGATCAAGATCGTAAAGGGCGCGGGTGCATTCGTATGTGGAGAGGAGACCGCGCTTATAGCCTCAATCGAAGGAAGAAGCGGCCGGCCAAGACCAAAACCCCCCTTCCCTGCCATACAGGGACTGTGGGGCAAACCTACTGTTATTAATAACGTGGAGACACTGGTAAACGTCTCCAGGATTGCCCTGAACGGGGGCGAGTGGTATTCAAAAATAGGTACTGCCACCGATACGGGGACGAAGATATTCTCGCTCGTGGGAAAGGTCCGGAATGTGGGCCTTGTCGAGGTGGAGATGGGCACGACGCTTCGCGAGATCATCTTTGACATAGGCGGAGGTATCCCGGAAGGGAAGCGTTTCAAGGCGGTACAGACCGGCGGGCCATCAGGCGGATGTATCCCTGAAGAACTCCTGGATCTGCCAGTGGGGTATGAATCGCTGGCCAAGGTAGGGTCGATCATGGGCTCCGGAGGGATGCTCGTCATGGATGAGAGCACGTGTATTGTAAATATCGCCCGGTACTTCCTCGATTTTGCACAGAATGAGTCCTGCGGGCAGTGTGCTCCGTGCAGGCTCGGCACAAAGCAGATGTTCAAGATCTTGCAGGATATCACAAGAGGAGACGGAAAGCCCGGAGATATCGAGATCCTGCTCGAACTGTCCGATGCCGTCAAGCAGGCCTCCATATGCGGCCTTGGAATGACAGTCCCAAATCCCGTAGTATCTACCATACGCTATTTTCGTAAAGAGTATGAAGAGCACATCCATGAAGGACGATGCCGGGCCCTTGTGTGCAGGTCCCTCATTTTCTACCGTATCAAGGACTACAGGTGTAAGGCCTGTATGAAATGCCTGACGGCCTGTCCGGTTGGTGCCATTATAGGTGCGAAATGGCAGGTCCACGAGATTGATCAGAGTAAGTGCATCAAATGCGGGACCTGCATGGCGGTCTGCCCCAAGCGGTTCAATGCAGTGGAATGTGTTACCGGTCTGATGGAAGGCTCAGGTGATAAGAGTGAGTAGCGTTTCTTTGAACATAAACGGAATTACGGTAAGGGCCGATGAGGGTGCCACGATCCTCACAGCGGCCCGGGATGCAGGTATCTATATCCCCACCCTGTGCCATTGCCCTGATGTCTCGCCCCAGAGCGTGTGCCGCCTGTGCCTGGTCAGGATCGAAAACCGGAGGAGACTTGAACCGGCCTGCCGGACCCCCGTGGAAGAAGGGATGGTGGTTGTTACGGACGATCCTGAAATCGAACGATTGCGCCGGGTGATCCTTGAGCTCATCCTGAGTGACCATGACTTCAACTGCCTTCTCTGCCCAAAGAGCGGGCAGTGCCGCCTTCAGGAACTTGTGAACCGTATAGGTTTCAATGAACACCGGTTCAATCGCTTAGAGCATACGGCCAAGGACCTTCCTATTGACACCAGCAACCCGTTTTTCGATTTCAATCCAAACAAGTGCGTGCAGTGCACCATATGTGTCCGAACCTGTCACGAGATCGCAGGTATTGATGCAATCGACATGGCATACCGGAGTTACGACCTCAGAGTCAGCACATTTGCCAACAAACCTATAAAAGACTCCGTCTGCGTGTCCTGCGGGGAATGTGTCGAGCGTTGCCCTGTAGGTGCCCTGATACCCAAAAAGGCCGAATATCCAACCCGTGAAGTAAAAACCACCTGTTCATACTGTGGTGTGGGGTGCGGGCTTTACCTGGGTGTGCGCGGAAACACCATCGTAAGGGCCAGGGGCGATTGCGAAAGCCCTGTCAATAAGGGCAACCTCTGTGTCCGCGGGCGCTTTGGCTATAAGTTTGTTGATAGTCCGGACAGGCTGTCTCTTCCGCTCATGCGTGCATACGATGAATATGCACGGCCGTCCTCTGTAGTTGAAGTAACAGAAGAAGGCAGACGGGTTACATTGCCCCTTGTGAAGAGAGAAGGCAAGTTTGTGGAAATCACCTGGGACCAGGCGATCAAATATGTGGCAAGCAGCCTAGCCCATTACAAAGGAAATGAGATTGCGGCCATCTCCTCGGCCAGATGCACAAATGAAGAGAACTACCTCTTCCAGAAGTTTACCAGGGCGGTATTGAAGACCAATAATATCGACCACTGTGCCCGTCTCTGACACGCGCCCACGGTGGCCGGTCTGGCCGCCAGCTTCGGCAGCGGTGCCATGACGAACTCCATAGGCGAGATCAGCGATGCGGCCTGCATCTTTGCCATCGGCACCAATACGACGGCAAATCATCCGATTATAGGCAGGCAGGTCACCAGGGCCGTGCAAAAAGGTGCAAAGCTCATCGTGGCGGATCCCAGGCGCATACCTCTCTGCCGCATGGCCGATATCTGGCTCAGGCTCCGGCCAGGAACCGATATAGCGCTCCTGAATGGGATGATGAGGGTCATTATCGAGGAAGACCTCCTGGATACCTCATTTATCGAGGAACGATGCGATGGCTATGAGGCCTTTGAGGCCTCGGTCATGGAGAATGACCTGGCAACTGTTGAGGAAATTACTGGTGTTCCTGCACAGGACATGGTCGAGGCCGCCAGGATGTTCGCCTCTACCTCACCCGCTACCATCCTGTATACCCTTGGCATCACCGAGCACTCGCACGGGACGGACAATGTGCGGGCCCTGGCCAACCTGGCGCTGCTTACGGGCAGCATCGGAAGGCCCTCGACCGGCGTAAATCCCTTAAGGGGGCAGAATAACGTCCAGGGCGCCTGTGATATGGGAGCGCTTCCAAATGTATACCCTGGTTATCAAAAGGTGGATGATGAAAAGGTGCGGAGGAAGTTTGAAAAGGCGTGGAGTTGCAAGCTCAGTCCATCACCCGGACTCACATTGACCGAGATGTTTGATGCGGCCCGTGAGGGCAGGATCAAGGCCCTCTATCTGGTTGGTGAAGATCCGGTAGTCACGGACGCGGACACCCATTTCATAGAAAAGGCCATATCACATCTGGAACTGTTCGTGGTGCAGGATATCTTCCTTACAGAGACGGCGCGTCTGGCAGACGTTGTGCTTCCGGCAGCCAGCTTTGCCGAGAAAGACGGGACCTTTACCAACACCGAGAGGCGGGTACAAAGGGTCCGCAAGGCAATAGAGCCCAAAGGCAATTCACGTCCCGACTGGATGATCATATGCGATATTGCAAAAAGCATGGGGGCAAAAGGTTTTGATTTCAGCAGCCCCCAGGAGATCTTTGAGGAGATGCGCAGCCTGACCCCGAGTTACGGGGGCATTACGTACGAACGTATTGAGAAGTCCGGGCTTCAATGGCCCTGCCCGGATCACGAACATCCGGGAACGCCGTATCTTTACAGCGAGCGCTTCAACACACCAAACGGGCGCGCAAGATTCGCACCCATTTCGTACCGGCCTCCGGCAGAGACTCCCAGCCACGAGTATCCATTTATCCTTATCACCAGACGGAGCGCCTTCCATTATCATGCCGTTATGACGCGTAAGGCCGAAGGTTTTGATGACCTGCGTGGCGAGGAGCGAATGGAGATACACCCGGCTGATGCCGCCTCCCTGGAGATCCAGGACGGCGAAGTCATAAGAGTGACCTCGAGGAGAGGGAGCATAAAGGCCAGGACAAAGATAACCGAAATCGTTTCTCCGGGTGTTGTTTGCATGACGTTCAATTTTTCTGAGACCAGGACAAACATCCTGACCAGCAGTGCCCTGGACCCCATTGCCAAGACACCTGAATTCAAGATATGCACAGTCAAGATCGAACGGGAAGAGTCTGCCTATCTTATGAGAGACTATATGAGGTGGGGTACCGGGAAAGGTTGATTCGAAACTTGAAATTTGAAATTGGGAAAAACAGAAATTCGATAATGCCCGTTTTACTGCAACTTACAGAACTGTAACCGTTTACAGGGTGCTGCGTATGCGAGACCTACGGATACGCAGACGTACTTCCTGTACTTCAAGTGCCCGACCTGTCTGCCGGCAGGCAGGCAACAAAGCAGATGCGGTGCCCTGTAAACGGTTACCATAAATCTATGAAGGAAAGGAAACAGCATCTATGGAAGTCAGCAACATCAGAAATCTCGCTCTGGTTGCCCAAAGCGGAAGCGGCAAGACTTCTCTGGCAGAGGCCTTGCTCTTTACCGCCAAGGCAACTTCGCGCATGGGCAAGGTCGATGACGGATCCTCGGTGTTGGACTTTGAGCCGGAAGAGGTCAAGCGCCACATCTCCATCAGCACAGCGTTTCATCACCTGAACTGGAAAAGGGCCAAAGTCTATCTTATGGACACACCCGGAGACGACAACTTCCTCGCCGAAGCCAGGATGGCTGCCAGGGCGGCTGATAATATACTGTTTACTGTAGATGCTGTAGATCCGGTAAAACCGCAGGCACAGAAGGTATGGTCCATTATCAGGGATTCAGGCCTTCCTGTCATTATGTGTGTCAACAAAATGGATAAGGAGAGGGCAGACTTCAAGAAGGCAGTGGATGCAATAAAGGAAGCCCTGGACCTGAGACTGGTTCCGGTATCCTTGCCTCTTGGCGAACAGGAGGATTTCAGGGGTATTGTAGATCTCGTTAATGCAAAGGCCTTTGAGTTCAGCAATGATGGGAGCGGCAGGGTCAATCCTGTTGATATCCCGGCAGATCTGCAGGGCGAGGTTGAAAGTTCGAGGAACAATCTGATCGAGTTTGCCGCAGAATCTGATGACGTGCTGCTGGAAAAGTTCCTTGAGGGTGAAGAACTCACCCCTGATGAAATCGTTTCCGGCCTGAAACAAGGCATAATGAGTGGCGGTTTTATACCGGTGTGCTGTGGTTCCGCCTTAAAAAACATGGCCGGAAGCGCCTTGCTTGACCTGATTGTACAGTTATTACCTTCGCCTGATGAGCGCGGGGCTGTCTCCGGCACTGACCCCAAAAGCGGGGATGAGACAGAGCGGGACCCGTCTGCCGATGCCCCGGTATCCGGCCTTGTCTTCAAGACACTTACAGATCCCTATACGGGGCGCCTTTCCATTATCCGGGTCTATTCCGGCACGCTAAAACCCGACGGCTCCCTCTATAACTCCAGCAAAGGAAAAAATGAGCGATATGGCCAGATATTTGTCCTTGAGGGTAAGGCGCAAAAGCCTGTGGAAAAGGCGGTTCCCGGCGAGATAGCAGCGATAGCAAAGCTAAAGGAGACCGGTACCGGTGATACCCTCTGTGATCCTGCAAATGCGGTAATCTATCCGTTCGTGGCTCTTCCCGCTCCGGTCCTGACCTATGCCCTCAAGCCCAGAAGCCGGGGGGATGAAGAAAAGATAACCCAGTCCCTTTCACGACTACAGGAGGAAGATCCCACAATTGATGTAAGGCGTGACCAGCAGACAAAGGAACTCCTGCTCTCGGGAAACGGCCAGATTCATATAGATGCCACTGTGGAAAAGATGGCAAGGAAGTTCGGCGTGCAGGTGGACCTTGCCCTTCCGCGTATCCCCTATCATGAAACCATAAAGGCGCCGAAGAAGGCGGTTATTTATCGGCACAAAAAGCAGACCGGCGGAGCAGGTCAGTTTGCAGAGGTCCACTTTGACATCTCACCACTACCAAGGGGTAAGGGTTTTGAGTTTGAAGAGGCGCTTGTGGGAATGAATGTCCCGAGAAATTACGTTCCGGGCGTGGAGAAGGGGCTGAAGGAGGCCACAGAGTCAGGACCACTTGCCGGATACCCAGTTGTTGATGTAAAGGTACGTTTTTATGACGGCAAGTCCCACGAGGTTGACTCCTCAGAGATAGCCTTCAAGATAGCATCCATCAATTGCTTCAGGAAAGGCGTGCTGGAGGCAAAACCCACCCTGCTCGAACCTATTGTGAAGCTCACCATAACCGTGCCTGATGACGCTGTCGGCGATATAATCGGTGACATAAACAGCAGACGTGGCAAGGTTATGGGTATGGAACCGGGCAAGGGCGGACAGGCAATTATAGCGCTTGTTCCCCTGGCAGAGGTACAGCGCTACATGCTGGATCTTAATGCCATGACCGCAGGCCGGGGGACATTCACCATGGAGCAATCCCACTACGAAGAAGTGCCGCCGAATCTGGCTGAAAAGATTATCGCCCAAGCCAAAAAAGAAAAGGCATAGAAGGAGACAACGTGTATACCGCCGGCGTTCTCACTGTGAGTGACAGCGCTGCCAGGGGAGACAGGAGAGATGAATCCGGGCCTGCAATCCGCCACCTGCTCGAACGGCATGGCTACAACGTGCTCTCGCACAAGACAGTCCCTGACGAAGTACAGGATGTCAGGTGCATATTAATCAAATGGGCAGACGATGCCTCTTTGGATATCATAGTTACTACAGGCGGCACGGGGCTGTTTCCCAGGGACATCACGCCTGAAGCCACGAAATCCATAATAGAGCGGGAGGTCCCCGGGATCTCGGAAGCCATCCGCATCAGGGGCCTTGATTCCACACCAAGGGCCATGCTTTCGAGAGGGATTGCCGGAGTGCGGGGCAAGACACTTATTATCAATCTGCCCGGCAGTCCTTCGGCCGTGACTCAGGGAATGGAGGTAATACTTCCCGTGCTTAGACATGCCTTGGATAAAATCAAGGGAGATCCCACTCCCTGCCGGTAGGACGGTTCTGGGTTCAGAGGTTCAAAGGTTCAAGGTACGGGGTTAGTGAAGGTTAACAAAAGAAAAGCAACCCTGAACGGTGAACCAGGAACCTTTGAACGCTTAAAGATATAGCCCATGAAGATAGGAATAGTCGGGCTGCCGGGCTCCGGCAAGACCACCATATTTAACGCCCTCACAGGAAGCGCTGCAGAGGTCTCCGCCTACCAAAAGGGCAAAAAAGACCCGAACCTGGCGGTAGTCAAGGTGCCGGACATCCGTTTGGACAGACTCTCATCCATGTACAATCCCAAAAAGACCACCTATGCCCAGGTACAGTACGTGGATATAAGCGGGACTATCTCTGCCGGAGAGGGTACGGAGTCTTCAATACATGAGCTCCTTAGACTCCTTCATCCTGTGGACGCCCTGGTACATGTGGTTCGAAACTTCGACCGGTCCGGCGAGCCCCCCGTGCCGCAGGAGGATCTGGATGCCCTGGAGTCCGAGCTCATTCTCACCGATCTCATCATCCTGGAGAAGAGGATTGAGAGATTGGAGAAGGAGATTGCCAAGGCCGGGAAAGGAGATCCCAAGGAGCTGGAGCTTCTTAAAAAGGCCGGGGAGATCCTGGAAAGGGGAGAGGCATTGAGAGGATATCCGGAGATAGCTCAATCCCCGATGCTCAGGGGTTATGCCTTTCTTTCGGCAAAACCCTGTATCGTGGTCCTTAACACCGGAGATGATGTAGAGCTTGGTGCTACAGGCCTTCAGCTCCCCGGTGCAGTTGTCCTTGTAGAGCTTAAAGGGAGGCTTGAGATGGAGCTGGCCCAGCTCTCACCTGAGGAAGCAGAACCCTTCAGGGAAGACCTGGGCCTTGAAGAACCCGCCACCCTCCGTTTGATCAGAGAATCTTATCAGCTTCTGGGCCTCATTTCCTTATTTACTGTGGGAAAAGATGAGGTCCGTGCCTGGGCAATCCGGCAGGGCACCCCTGCCCAGAAAGCTGCCGGGGCCATCCATTCTGACATGGAAAAGGGCTTTATCAGGGCAGAGGTGGTATCCTGCGACGATCTCATGGCCTGCGGCAGCCATTTTGCTGCCCAGAAGGCCGGGAAGGTGAGGCTTGAGGGCAAAAACTACCTTGTGCAGGACGGCGATATTGTAGATATACGCTTTAATGTATAGAGGGGATTGAGGGATTTGCCAATTCCTCAATCCCTGGGTTATCTTCCTGCGCATGACTGACATGCCAAAGTGCACTTTCGCCTGTTAACCCTTCGGCTGGATGCTCAGCCAGCCTTTCACTTCGGGGCATGGAAAATCGTAAAAGCTGGTGTCCCTTGACAATATCATCAAAAAGGCCAAGCAAAACAAGAAGTAATCCCGCATTTTACATTTGGATGGCGTCATGTTTGTATAAAAATACCTACAGATCTGTATGTATACAGATCGATATACAATTTTGTACAAACAGAAGGAGGGAAATTTTTTCTTGTCGGCATCTCATGTTTATTATATATTGCATTTGTAATGAACTTTTTTGATAAGAATATTTCATTAGTAATGCAATATATGGAGCCAGTAAATGGATAAGCGCAAACTGCGGGAATTGCTTGTTGAGCACAAGGAGCATGCCCTGAAGGCAGGGGATTATTTTGCGCGGCAAGCATCCTCGGACCCGGACCGTCTCTTTGCCCAAAAAGAGATCCATACAATCACCGGGGTCAGGCGCTCCGGCAAATCGACCCTGATGCGGCTGTTGATGAAAAAACTTCTGGACAGCGGACGGACGGAGTTGAACCAGCTTCTTTTTCTCAACTTCGAGGATGAGCGGTTCGCAGAGTTCAGGAGCAGCGATTTCCAGGCCCTGTACGAGGCCTATCTTGAACTTGAGGCGCCGCTGGCCGGTAAGAAATATTTTTTTCTGGACGAGATCCATAATGTCCCTGTCTGGCAACGCTGGGTAAACAGGCTCTATGAATTTGAAGACATCAAGATCTTCGTCACCGGCTCAAACGCCGCCATGCTCAGCAGCGAGGTCGCCACGGCCCTCACCGGCCGCAACCGGATAATGGAGCTCTTCCCTTTTTCTTTCCGGGAATTCGTGCGGGTGAAGGGAACGATCCCGGATGACAGGGATTTCCTGCGGCCTGAAAAACGGGCCGCGCTGGTTCATCTTTTTGACCGTTATGTCCAAACCGGCGGTTTTCCTGAGGCGTTGAAAACCGGAGACACCTCCATCCTGCAGGAATATTTCCGGGATATAATCTATCGGGACATCGTTGCCAGGCACGGACTCAGAAACGTTCGTGAGCTCAAAGAACTCGCCCTTTATCTGGCCTCCAATATCTCCTGCCGGATGAGTTATAAAAAGCTGCAAGACCTTATATCGGTGCGAAGCGTCAATACAGTAAAAAACTACCTCAGCTACCTAGAGGACGCCTTCCTGTTCATCAGGATCAACCTTTTTGATTACTCAATAAAAAAGCAGATATACAACCCTGCCAAGATCTACTGCGTTGATCATGCCTTGGCCGCCGCCGCCGGCTTCAGGTTCTCCGCCGATATCGGCCGCACCCTGGAGAATATCGTCTGCCTGGAACTTAAGCGGCGCGGCCATGAGATCTACTACTGGCGGAACCGGGCCGGCCTGGAAGTCGATTTCCTTGTCAAACAGGGCCTTGATATCGCCGGGGCCATCCAGGTGTGCCATGACCTGGAAGAACCGGGTACCAAACGCCGTGAGATCAAGGCCGCCCTTGCCGCGGCAAAAAAATTCGGCCTGGACAGAGTGACAGTTGTCACCTCGGACGTCTGGCAGGAAGATACCCTTGACGGCGTGAAAATTGATTACCTGCCGGTCTGGAAATGGCTGCTGGGGTGAAGATGAAAACGAGTCAGGGGCAGGCGCGGTCCGTTTTGAACAGCACGCCTTACGACACCTTTTGAAAACCAGGAAGTAAAGTGATGAGCAATCTTATTCCCATTGAGGTCATAAAAGAGCGGATTTTTTTCATCCGTGGTGAAAGGGTGATGATTGATCGCGACCTGGCCGAACTCTATGGCGTTGAGACAAAGCAACTCAAGAGGCAGGTCCGGAGAAACATCGACCGGTTCCCGGAAGATTTCATGTTCGAGCTGACCAAGGAGGAATACGATGTTTTAAGGCGCCAATTTGGCACCTTAAAAAGAGGTCAGCATGCAAAATATCCACCCCTCGCATTTACCGAGCAGGGCGTCGCCATGCTTTCCAGCGTCCTTAACAGCAATCGGGCCATCCAGGTGAACATTGCCATCATGCGGACCTTTACCAGGTTGCGGAAGATGCTCGCCACCCATGCGGAGCTGAAGAAAAAGATCGAGGAGATGGAAAAAAAGTACGACGAACAGTTCCGGGTGGTGTTCAAGGCCCTCGGGCAGTTGCTGGAGGCGGATGAGAAGCCCAAGAGGAAGATCGGATTTTGATGAACACCGGTTTGTCAGGCCGGGGATGCCCGGTAAAGAGTGCATTAGTAATGCAATGTTCCGGCCAAGATAGTTCATTAGCAATGCACTATCTCCGTACTGGAAAAAGACCGCGGCCAGGGAAAGGCGGTTTCGAAGCCGCGAAGACGTTCCAGGTTCCGGTCTATGACGGTCCGGGGCCGGAAAAAGGAAGAAAAGAAAAAAATAAGCAAGGCCGTCAAAAGATATTGCCGGCGGCGGATTCGAAATCGGACGGCACCATGTTTGTATGAAAATATATATTAGGTAATATGCATATTAGGTGCTATGCAATCGTATACAAACGGATGATTGGTTCCAATAACTACCTATGATATCAACTAATTATCAGTCAACATGGAATCTCAAAAAGATAAGTTAGACAAAATCAAAATATTTACGCTCATTTTCGATTTTGAAATTGAAAAACGGGAAATCCCGGCCTTCCGTGCCGCCATGATTGAAAAGATTGGGAAGGAACACGTCTTGTTTCATAATCACTTGGAAGATCAATTTCGTTACGGATACCCCCTCATCCAATATAAGACTGTTCGTAGAAATCCCACAATGATATGTATAAATCAAGGCTCCGAGGATATCCTGAAGCTATTTGAGCAAGTCGATCTGGATCTCGTTATCCATGGGAAGAGGGTGGAAGTGAAAATTAAACATATATCTTTCGATTATTTTCAGTGTGGATTTTCTCTCAAGCCGGTGAAGTACAAAATCGAAAACTGGTTCGCCCTGAATGAAACCAATTTTACGAAGTTCATTGCCCTCAACAATAATGGCATGAAGAAAGAGTTCCTTCAGCGAGTGCTGGTCGGTAATATTCTGTCATTTGCCAAAGGGATTCAATGGAATATCAATAAGCAAATTGAGCTGACAATTACGAATTTGCCGAAAAGCCATTTTTTTGTCTTTAAAAATCATAAGATGGCCGGATTTAATCTCTATTTTGTGACCAATATTATTTTGCCAGATTTCATTGGCCTCGGCAAATCGGTTTCCCGTGGATTTGGTGTGATAAGAAGGAGTGGATAATATGGAACAAATGACACAGACACTCACTGGCGATCCATTTGTGGATATGGGCGGAGTGGTCATGAATAGCCTCACCCAACAAACTGTTGAGGGAAAAATTCGCTTTATCACCGACGTTTATGTGGATCACTGGAAGGGAAAGATTAACTCTGTATTCTTGCACTCAAAAATAACCACTATTCATGCTACGGGAAAACCTAAGCGCCAACGCGATGATTCCTTAAAATACTATCTTGAATTCCTGCAAGGCAAAGGAAATGTCATAGATGGATATTGCAGGATATGCTCCAGCAAAGGGCCGTTGTTTGAGGGGGGCAGGGATAATTTTCCACTGGTAGGCTCGGGAGAATTTACCAACTTTTATCACTCTCAGGAGCCTGGCTTGCTCATCTGCAAAGACTGTCTTATCAAACTTTACTTCCTTCCATTGGGGCTGTTACAGAGTGGAGGGAATCTCATGTTTCTTCAAATTCAAAATGAATATACGGAAAGGCTGTGGCGCGAGGATATCATCCTGAAGAATCTGGATAAAATACATAGGGGTTCTTCCGAGGGCATTTTGAAATCAATCTATGGAAGATCCTTTGCAAATCCCCGAAATGCGCTTTTTTTCTTCTCATCCAAGTTGATTGAACGATTTCAACTGTATGATCACCCTTCCCAACAGTTAAGGTTATTTTACTTTACAAACTTCGGGAGCAAACCTGATGCCGAAATTTACGACCTTCCCAGCCCGGTTTTCGCTTTTCTAAAAAGAGTTTTGAAACCCGATTTGAGAGCGGATTGGCACTATTTTGTAAAAAAGCATTACTGTTTCCGCAAATCGGTTCACTTTGACGCAGAGGCAGGAGAGTGGGTTGAGGTCAAAAAAAAGATAGCCACCAAGTTGGAAATCAACGATTACGAAGGGACCAACAGTAATACCATTTATGACCGTTTACTTGCCGGAAAGTCTATATTGTGGCATTTACGTGAAGTGTATAAGTCTAGGAGGTTCCCGATTTATTTAGCCATAGCGTATCTGAAGGAGGTGAAAAAGATGAAGCAGGAACAGATCGATCTAATCCGGAAAATTTCGGATAAAATTATCGCATTGTGCCGGAAAGAAAGGGATTACAAAAAGTTTATTACTCCGTTAGAAGGGGCCAGATATGGTTACCAACTCCGCAGTGCAATCACCCGCATGGTTAAAGTCCATTATAAGGACGGCGAACCCGAACCATTTATTCGCTTTAATGATTACGTCGAATACCTTTTCCCTGATGGGCAGAACTGGTATGAAGTCAGGGACTTCTTGTTAATATGTTTGTATGAAAAACTTCACGATTTGCGTATAGCACCGGATGAGATTCCCGATGAACCAATATCCGAAATAGAAGAAATAGAAAGACAATCAATTGAAGCGTTTAATCAATAACCGGGAGGACGAAAATGTTATATACAGTTCAGGGGTTTCTTTTAATAGATGTGGATGTGGTTGCTTTAAACAATGCCGGCAAAGATACAACCACTGCTTTGGAAAACGCTGTGGCCACCAAAAAGATTTACAAGAACGGGAAAAGCTATGCTTATGTCTCCGGCCAGGCATGGCGGTATTGGTGGCGGGAAACACTCAAAAAAGAGTTCGCCTGGAAGATGTCCCCGGTCATAAGAGAAAAGAAAATTGCTTTCACTGAAGCCAACCCCATTATATATGCTGATGATGACATGTTTGGCTACATGAGGGCGGCAAAAGAGGAAACAATCGACGACAAAGGGAAGACGAAGAGCAAGAATGTTACCTTGACACGTGTTTCACCGCTTAAAAACTCCGCGTTGCTCAGCGTATCGCCAACCAATATCGTGCAGAATTGGTCTTCAATGTCCCGCCAAGAAGGTGATGCCGTTCCTTATGGCAAGGACGAGTATTGCGCCACAATGAAAGGGATGTTTTCCGTCGCGCTTGAACAAGTGGGGACCTTTTCCAGTGAAGAACGGACCGGCTTTAAGAACCTCAATGGAAATCTTAAACAAATCGCCATCGATAATAAAGCGACAGAGATTGACGACCCCTTTGCCAAAGACAAAACAGGCAATCCGTTGAAATTATATCGGCTGCCGAAGGAAACACGAGTCAAAAGGGTTGAAGATACCATCCGCGCCCTTGAAGTTCTCAACGGCGGGGCAATGCAAACCACCAACATGGGAGATGTAACTCCGAAAATTATCGTATTGACCACCCTGGGTAGCGGTAATCATCTCTTTTCCCATCTTGCAAAAGACGATCTCGGAAAACCTGTTTTTTCTCTGGATGCGCTCAAACAGGTTGTAACGGATTATTCGGACCGAATCGTCGGAAAAGTCTATATTGGAAGGCGGACGGGTTTTATGGACGAGTTGGAAGAGGGATTTCGTAAGTTCAAAGAAGAAAATAACAGAATTTATTATGGATCAGTGAATGAAGCAATAAGGGCCTATACGGAAGAAGTAAAAACACAAATTCCATAAGGGCGGACAGCTATGAAAGCCTACAGAATCCATCTGACCAGTTGGACCGCAAGTTTTCGTTATCCAAATCTTATCAGCGGTTATCAACCTTCTTTGGTAGTGCCGCCTCTTGCCACGATCTACGGTCTGATTTCCGCTGCGGCAGGTGACTATATTTCCGCCAAGGAGGTGTCTGTCGGTTATGTGTATAGTTTTGGATGCCAAACGGTTGAGCTTGAAACTATTTACCAATTCAGCAGCAAATCTTCCCGACTTATCACTAAACCCAATGTTATGCGAAGGCAGATTCTTTTTGACAACTCGTTGTGGCTTTATTTAAGCAACTCAAGAGTAGCGGATTTCTTTTACAAACCTTATTTTCAGCTCCTTTTAGGTCGCTCCAATGATCTTGCATCAGTGCAATCTATTGAACAAATTGACATTCAGCCCCTGGCCGAACTTACAAAATTGAGAGGCACTTCGGTTCCAGTTGGCAATATACCCCTTGCCGCTCCTATTCAGGCATTACCTGTCAGCTTTACAAATGAAATACCACGAAGAAGCATGGGGACGCGTCCGTTTTTTCTCTTGGAATATGATTATGTGCAGCCGGAAGCCCTGCCGGGAAAAGGCTTCCTCGATCCGCAACTCGACCACGAGATATACTGGCACGATTACACGGAGTAGGCGTGAAAAAAGCCCCTATTAAATCTTTGGCGCAGGAATGCAGTGCTGAAAGCATTCTGGCAAAATCAGACGGCAAAAGTCTGCTCCGGCACATTGAGGATTGTTTAAAGGTATACCAGGATCTCAAAATGGCTTTGCCGATCCTTCCTTCTCTCTCCGGGATGGAAGATTTTTTTGATCTTCTTTTCTGCACTGTTTATCTGCACGACTGGGGCAAGGTCCACATGGAGTTTCAACGGGTTTTAAAAAAACAAGAAAATCAATGGCGCCATAATCGCCACGAGATTTTCAGTGTACCTTTTGTGGAAATGCTGCCATTTACCCCGGAACGGAAGGAAATCATTGCACTGAGTATTCTCGGGCATCATAAAGATTTTGAAACCCTTCAGGAGTATCTTTACTCGGATAAAGAAGTTGAAGAATATCGATTGAACCATAAATACCAGGTTAATCCATTAGATTTCAACGAAAATTTACAAAAATGCCTGAATGTAACGTATCTTCTGGACTTGAAAGCAAAGTTGCAGGATTACTACGACCGGTATGCATCCGGAAAACGACAATTCGAATTTGAGCATGTTGATTTCTCTTCCCAGAAAAATCCCATCCAAGCATATGCCCTCTCATATCTTGTAAAGAAAGTCGAACCAGGGGACACAAAATATTGGCCTCGGATGTTTCTTTCCGGAGCCACCAAACTCTGCGACCATATGGGATCGGCCGAACAACTGGAAATCCCGAGACTTACAGAAAAATCTTTCCATTTTTTAAACCGGTTAAACGGCAAATGGTACACACATCAGGAAGAATGCGGACGTGTCAAGGGAAATGTATTTCTCGCGGCTCCTACCGGTTCCGGTAAAACAGAAGCTGCTCTGTTATGGCTCAGAAAACAACTGCAGAGCGGCCACCAAGGCCGCATTTTTTATGTGTTGCCCTATACGGCTTCAATCAACGCCATGCATCAACGGTTAGCAAGAGACTTCGAAGGCAAAGGGGCGAAACCGGGACAGACAACATATATTGGCCTTCTACACGGAAAACTCAGCCAATATCTGTCAGAATATTTTGAAGACACGGAAGACAATCCCAAGGACTTACAACTCCGGTTAGGAAAAATCAAGGAGATGCACCGGCAGATGGTACATCCTTTGAAAGTCGTTACCCCTTTTCAAATATTGAAATATTGTTACGGAGTTAAAGGATTCGAGAAAGGATTCACCGAGTTGGCAGGCGCTATGCTTATCTTTGATGAAATACATGCATATGACGTTCAAACCTTTGCGCAGATCATCTCTTCCCTGAAATGGCTGACAAAATATTTGCACATCAGGGTAATGATCATGACCGCCACCCTCCCTTCATTTATGTACAAGGAACTCCAAAGCGCTGTTGGCCATTCCGTCCTTGTAAAAGCCGATCATACTCTTCTGGAGCAATTCACCAGGCATCGGGTTCAAATTGCTGCCGGAACCATATTCGATCAAACCCCCGTAATTAAAAAAATGCTACGTAAAAGGGGAAAAATCATTGTTGTTTGTAATACCGTCTCTAATGCCCAGGAAGTTTTTCGTCAATTAACTGGCAATATGGAAACATCAAAGGCCGTTTTGCTCCATTCTCGATTCATTGCAGAACACCGGATGGAGAAAGAAAGACTTCTTTTTGAAGATGATATCCGCCTTCTCGTTGGCACGCAGGCCATTGAAGTGAGTCTGGACATTGATTTTGACGTCATGTTTACGGAGCCTGCTCCCCTGGATGCGCTTATCCAGAGATTCGGCCGTATCAATAGAAGGCGCGAGAAAGGTGTCTGCCCGGTTTTTATCTGCCGTGAAGGGGGTAAGTATGACTCTTATATTTATCCTGAAGAGCTTGTAACCAGAACCTTGGAAGTGCTGAGCGGGATTTCTGTAATAAAAGAATATTCACTTCAGAAAATGCTTGACGAAGTTTACCCTCAATGGCCTGACCAAAATAAGTACGACGAAACCAAGGCGGGATTCATGGAAAGTTTGGGCAGGTTGAAACCATTCATGCGGCATAAAGAGGAAGAGGAAGCCTTCTATCGCAGATTCACGAGCGTTTCAGTGTTGCCGGTTGAGTTTCGAGAGATTTACGAAGAACATATACGTCAGTTTGATTTCATTGAAGCAGAAAAATTGTTCATTACAGTGCATAAGGGCATGTTCTACAAGCTGCTCAACAAAGAACTCATAGAAAGAGAAGTTGCCGAGATAAGACAAAATAATCGCATAAAATCATTTCCTTATTGGGTTGTAGATTGCAAATATAGTAAGCATTTCGGGCTATTAGAAAAAGAATCCGTTACTGGCAACGGCAACATAATATGCTAATTTACGTTTTGCCATAGCAGGGAAAAGCGCGTATCGGGACCGGAACCAGAAACAGCTTCCTCGTAAGCCCATATTCGCGCAACTATTTTACGAAAACTAACAAAGACGGCTTTTTCGTGGAACAATAGCACGAAAAATCGTTTGGAAAGGAACCCGCCAGGAGAAATGTTAATGCCCACAGATCAAACAGTTAATGTAAGCGGGATGAGACCCTGGTGCTGGCTGCAAAGAATGGCGCACTTCATGTTTGTGTTTCTGGTTAGGTGGCCTGCAATCAAGCTGATGAAAAGAGCGATTTATTTTTCCCTGCTCCCTAAGTAGATGGCGCTTGAGGCCATGGCCGACCTGTACCGGACCTTGCCTCCGGATGCCGCTGCCGATTGGTCAAAGACAGTCGAGAGGGGCCATGCAGTCCCAGGCCATGAACCAATTATTACGCCTCTTGGACAAGCATCTGGAACTGCTGATTGAAATCAGGAAGAAAAAGGCGGCATAATAACCGGCGGGAATTAGTCCGGGCTTGCAATACACATCTTTTATTGTATAATGTGTATTAATAGGTTGAAAAGGAAGTAATTTACATGGGACGCACAAATGTTGTTCTTGATGACGAACTGGTGGATAAATGCCAGAAAGCTACCGGAATAAAGACACGCAGAGCGCTTATAGATTATGCCCTGCGTGAACTTCTCAGGCGTGAATCCCAACTCAAGATTCTTGAATTAAAAGGGAAGGTTCATTGGGATGGTGATTTGGACGCCTCCCGCCGGGGCCGCACTCCATGATTATTATGGTCGATACGACTGTATGGATTGATTTTTTCGGTAGTCTGGAATTCCCTCATGTTGCAACCCTGGAATCTTTGGTGCGTAACAAGGATGATCTCTGCATCTGCGGCGTCATTCTGACGGAAGTCCTCCAGGGCATCCGCAAGGAAAAGGAGTACAAAGATACCAGAGAGAGATTCGACAGCTTAATATTTCTCCCGATGACCCATGCAACTTTTATCAAGGCAGCGGATATTTACCGTGCCCTCCGGCGCAAAGGGATTACGATCCGCAAGCCGATAGATTGCATGATTGCTTCCGTGGCAATCGAGAACGATATTCCACTGCTTCACAACGACAGAGACTTTGACCAGATTGAGCAGCACTGTGATCTCAAGACCATAAAAACAGGGAAATAAGGGCAATACTCTTGGTACATTCCTCACTCCTGACTTTTGGTTGCGGAGAAAAATGGTTTCCAAGGAGTCCGGGTTGATATCTATTATGGTAGAGTAGAGGTTTTTTATCGTGAGAGCTGGGAGTAAGCCCACAAAAGGCAAACAACCGGATATCAAGGTCCTCTTTTCTCCCACCTTGTTCTGGGACGCGGCTCAGATCGATCCCGAGCGACACGCGTGGTATGTAATAGCCCGGGTCCTTGACTTCGGCGATATGGCTGATGTCCATCGATTAAGGGAGATATACGGTGATGAACAGATCGCCCGGGTGGTGCGGTGCCGGCGTGGTTTGTCGCCCCGGACCGGCAAATACTGGGCTGTCCGCTTGGGCATCCCGGTGAGAGAGGTCGAATGTTTGAGGAAGTATTATCCGTGGATGCCATCAAGGCGGTAAAGTCGCTGGCGCCCCGGGTCGGAGATTTTTACCTGGCCGGCGGCACTGCCCTGGCCCTCCAATTACGACACAGGAAATCGGACGATCTCGATTTTTTCTCTACCAGGCCCTTCAACACGGATGTGCTGCTGGCCACGATCCAGGCCACCCGGGTATTTTTTACTTCGCAGGGGACAATACACTGCGAAGTTGAAGGAATACGGGTTTCATTCCTCTATTATGAAGTTCCCCTTATTGCCGCACCCGCAGTCTGGCGTGGAATAAAAGTTGCGCACTGGCGTGATATCGGGGCGGAAAAAATAAAAACCATATCTCAGCGCGGAGCCAAAAAGGATTTTTGCGACCTTTATGCGATAATTAAACTGAGGGCCTCCATCCGGGAGGTTTGTTCAGTTTTTAACCCGAATTATGCAGCAGCCAAGTTTGCCAAAGATGCGAGGCGGAAGGCACGCAGACGTACTTTTGTACTTCAAGTGCCTGACAACAAAGCAGATTTGGTAAAATTGGCTGCCCCTTGTGGCTTCAAATACCGAACAATTTTTAACTCCGGTGGAATGCACCTTTTGGGTGAACATTCCAAACTGGACAATACACCATAACTTACTGATTTTTCTATTTGTTCCTTATTGTTCGGTGTTTGAAGTGCATAATTTGGGTTTAAGACCCGGTTCAAGGAAAGCGGGCAAGGGTCCCTGGCAGAGATCAGGGGCGGAAACCTTGAGGCTGTGCGCAGCCGGGTCCTGGGCGTCGAAGGCAACGGCGGCCGGATATATTTCTCCACCTTGCCGGAGGCGTTGCCGGAACGGTATCAGTTCAACGGCCGCAGCCGTAATCCGGCCAAAGACTTCTTCAACTGCCTGCTCAACTATGGCTACGGTGTCCTCTATTCCCTGGTGGAGCATGGATGCATCCTGGCCGGGCTTGATCTATACCGGCCTTTTGCACACGGACAGATCAGGCGGAATATCTGCTCGGCCAGTTGGGCAAGCTTAACCTGGAGACGGTTTGCGAGGACAAAGGGGAGAAGTTTACCTTGATTGAGGCGGAATACCCCACCAGGGACTTATTCATTGAAATGGATGATGAGGCATCGGAAATATGTGTTTTGAATATGACACAGAGGAAAGAAGCGTAATTCCTTCGCTTCTTCTTGAACGTAGAAGAAAGTTATCTGTTTCAAAACAAGCAGGCTATTTACTTTCTGGAAGAGATTGCGGCCCAGTATGAGGATGCCGAAAAAATAACTCTGGTAATGGATAATCTGAATACACACGCTCGATAGTTGACGTGACACTGTTCTACTATATGAAAATAGGAAAAACAGACCATTTTTGTTAATACGAAAGGGGCAACATAGTGGGTAATTTTGAAGAGAAAAAATACAAATTGGAACGTCTAAAGATTTTACTGCTGTTCATTGGTGCTGCATCGACTTTTCTGACATTTTCCCTCCCTTTTGTATATCAGCGTGAGCAGCAAATGAATCTTTACTTTTCTGAAGCACTGCAACGTCTGGGGGATGCGAATGCAGCGGTTCGGGCTACTTCTGCTATTGATTTGATTAACTTGCATCGCTACCGACGATACTTTGGTATAGGGCCTAAGCCCTTTGAAAAGAGGTGTGAGTTTGTATTAATAAATAGTCTGATGAAAAAAGATGAAGAAGAGTTCGTTCGACAAGCTATAATTCACGCCATCATAGATATGAATCCTCAAGCACTTGAAGGTGCCAGGCTAAAAGGGGCAAATTTGAGTGGTCTTGATCTTAGAGGCATCAGCTTTAAAAAGGCCGATCTATCTTTTGCAAATTTGTCTCGGGCTACGGCCGCTGGCCCCGGCGCTTCCGATTATCCCGCCAATTTTGAATATGCCAACTTTATGTATGCTAATATGAAGGATACTGAATTTATGCATGCTACCTTCGAAGGAGCACTCCTTGAAGGAACTGATTTGTCTGGCTCTCGTCTATGGCATAGCACAAATCTAAGAAAGTGTCTTCTTATAGGAACGAATCTGACGAATGCAAATCTATCAGGCCCAGGTCAACAAGGAGCTAATTTAGAAGAAGCCATAATAGATGGGGCAATTCTAAACAATACGGATTTATCACATACTTTTTTGGACAGAGCAACCTTCAAAAATATCTCAAAGTGGGATGACAAAACCAATTTTAAGGACGCAACCTGTGAAAACGCCATATTTGACACCTTCTCTGATTTTTATAAATGGGGTCGAAAAAAATTTCCAAACTGTTTCAAGTAGGTGAGCTATCTGCCTATTTCGATGAATTCGGCCAGTGAATCCGAAGAGGAGGCGGGCCTCCGGGGCGATATGTTTGTTCGTGGTCTTTCTCCTTGCTCCGTGGGTATAAAGGGGCTAATATGTAAAGTATGATTCGAGCATATTTTATGTAGAGGTGAAATATGAAAACGATTACCGCAACGGAACTGGCTCGTAATTTGCGCAAGGTGCTGGACTGCATGGTACATGACGGCGAGGAAATCGCAATTGAGCGTAATCATCAGCAGATCGCGCGTCTGGTGCCTGGGCCTCGGCTTCAGACGGCACTTGAGGCCATGGCCGACCTGTACCGGACATTGCCTCCCGAGGCCGCCGGTGGTTGGATCAAGGACAGTCGAGAGTATCCGGGCGGGGGCTGGATTGATGAAGGAGTGCATGATCCATGGGATTCATAATCGATACCTGCATCTGGATCGATGTCGAGCAGGGGGCCTTGGCACCCGCGGATGTAGCGTTGTTGACCGGCGATGCGCCGGTTTTTCTCTCTCCGGTTACCCTTGCTGAACTCAAGTTCGGGGCTGAAATTGCCGGAAATCCAAGCACACGGCAGAAACGGCTGGCAGCCCTCCGCCGGTTGCAACGTAAGCCGCTTCTGACCATCAATGGTGATACCGCCGACATCTTTGGCGGCCTTGCAGCATACATAAAAGCCTCTGGACGCGGTCATCGTTATCGGGTTCAGGATTTGTGGCTCGCCAGCCAGGCAATCCAATACGGGTTTAGCCTGCTTACACGAAATAAAAAAGATTTTGAAGATATTCCCGGACTCGATCTTATTATTTGTTAGCGAACCGGAAGATCAAGATCAGATTTGCAGGTCAAATTGGACAGAAAATTGTGGGCGTCCCTGTGGCGCGGTTGGAAACCGTAATCGAAAATTCTGTATAGATGCAACTTGTTCTTAACACTTACGGGTCATACCTCCGGGTAAAGGACGGTAATTTCCTGGTCAAGGCCAAAGAGCGCAAGATGGAGCTTTCGCCCCGCAAGGTAAGTTCTATCCTGGTGACCACCGGCGTGAGCCTGACCTCGGACGTGATCAAGCTGGCCATGACCTGGAATATCGACCTGGTCTTCCTGGATGAGTTCGGCACGCCGTACGGCCGGGTCTGGCACTGCCGGCTGGGAAGTACCACCCGGATCAGGCGGCGGCAGTTGGAGGTGGCTGAAACCATGGAAGGCGTCCACCTTGTACTGGAATGGGTGAAACGAAAGTTTGAAAACCAGATCGAACACCTTGCGGAATTGCGCAAACGGCGGACCCGGAAGAGCCGGGAGCTGACCGGCGGAATCAACCAGCTTACGTCCCTGCAAGGATCCCTGGCGGAGATCAAGGGCGGAAACCTTGAGGCTGTGCGCAGCCGGGTCCTGGGCGTCGAAGGCAACGGCAGCCGGGTATATTTCTCCACCTTGTCGGAAGCGTTACCGGAACGGTATCAGTTCAACGGCCGCAGCCGTAATCCGGCCAAAGACTTCTTCAACTGTCTGCTCAACTATGGCTACGGAGTCCTCTATTCCCTGGTGGAGCATGGATGCATCCTGGCCGGGCTTGATCCCTATACCGGCCTTTTGCACACGGATAATTACAACAAGAAGTCCATGGTGTTCGATATGATCGAACCTTACCGGGTATGGGCCGACCGGGTGGTCATGGTGCTGTTGGCCGGCCGTAAGGTAAAGGAAGCCCATTTTGATGAGATAAAGGGCGGCTATACCCTGAACAAGGAGGGCAAGGCCCTCCTGCTGACAAGGTTCAATGAATATCTGGACGAGGCGATACGCTACCGGGGCCGCAACATCAAGCGCCGCCATATTATCCAGTTTGACTGCCACCGGCTGGCCAATATTCTCATAAAAAAAGGCAGTATCGACAAGGTGCCGGAACTTGTCGAGCTGTAGACTGCCACCGGCTGATTGGAGGTAAGTGCTCACAGGGCACCGCATCTGCTGCGTTGCCTGCCTGGCGGCAGACAGGTCAGGCACTTGAAGTACAAGGAGTACGCCTGCGTGCCTTCCGCCTTGCACCTGTCTGCCGTGCTGGCACAGGCAGGTCTGCAGCACCCTGTGAGCCCTCACATGATGGCGGTTTACACCAAAATGACTGCGATTGGGGGAGTTTGTTTTGAAGGCGGATGAAACGCTAGTCTGGATAATCTACGACATTTCCGACGACCGGGCCAGGACCAAGATCGCCAAGGCCTGCAAGCAAAAGGGGCTTTACCGGGTGCAGTACTCGGCGTTCGTGGGCAGTATCAACCACAACAGTCTGGATGAGCTGACCCTTCAGATGGAGGATCTTATGGATGACGATGGTGATAAGGTATATATTTTCCCTATGTGCGAGGATGATTTCAGAAAATGCCGCCTGCTCGGTGAGGCCTTTGACCAAAAACTGGTAAAAGGGGATCTGCTTGAACTTATCTTTTGAAACAACCGAGGCCGGGCTGGAAGGCAGTGGTGAATTCTACGAGGCCACGGCCTTGCCCATGATCACTCCCAGCGATGTCATGGAATACTGTTTTTGTCCCCGCTTTGTCTACTTCATGCATTGCCTCAAGATTCCCCAGCATGAGGAACGGCGCTACAAGGTTATGGCCGGCCGCGAAATGCACCAGCGCCGCCTGGTTCGCAATCGTGAGTACCTGCGAAAAAAGATAGGATGTATCGCCAAAGAGGAGGATGTTTACCTGGCATCAGCCAGGTTAAAAGTTCGGGGCAGGATTGACGAAATACTCACCCTGAGCGACGGCTCCATGGCGCCGCTGGATTACAAATTTGCCGAATATAAAGACAATATCTTCAAGACGTTGCGGATTCAGACCATGCTATATGCCGGTCTTATCAAGGAACGATACAACCGGGAGGTAAAACGTGGGTTTATCTGTTTTCTGCGAAGCGCCAACAAGCTGGTTGAAGTCCCGGTCAATACTGATGAACTGAAAAAGAAAAAGGCTTGGAAAATAGTGGAAGGTGTGTTTTCAATAATCTATCGTGATTATTATCCCAACAGATCAAACTCACGGCGAAAATGTCTGGACTGCACGTACAAAAATATTTGCGTTTAGGCGACTTGACAATGTTTTCAAATAGTTATACATGTAATCTATTCTGAGAATGGTATATTATCAACAGATAACCAATGCATTTGTGGTAAAAAGAGGAGAGCTGATAATTATTTTTTCCTTATCTAATCAAAAGGTTGAGGGAAGGTTGCTCCGGTAGGCATCATCCAGAAGAACAAGGATTGAAACACTGTCTTGCGGTAATGACAAACCTTGCGTAAGTTGCCGGTAGGCATCATCCAGAAGAACAAGGATTGAAACCGTCTTAGTGCGTGGACGCTCGCTCAGCCCAGGAGGCCGGTAGGCATCATCCAGAAGAACAAGGATTGAAACAGCAAAGTTAGGGAAATTCATGTGCTCCATACTTCCGGCCGGTAGGCATCATCCAGAAGAACAAGGATTGAAACAAAACCTGCAATCTCACTCCAGAATCAGAAGTGCAGAGGCCGGTAGGCATCATCCAGAAGAACAAGGATTGAAACGAGAAGGAATTCGCAAAGATCAAGCCACAGTCGATGGCCGGTAGGCATCATCCAGAAGAACAAGGATTGAAACTGGGCGAAGAAGGTCAAGAGAATCCATCTGATGCAGGCCGGTAGGCATCATCCAGAAGAACAAGGATTGAAACCCCCTTGGCGGATGTATTGAAGAAAGGCATTAGCATGGGCCGGTAGGCATCATCCAGAAGAACAAGGATTGAAACCTTCTTACAATGAGCAAAAAGTGATTATGGAAAATGAGGCCGGTAGGCATCATCCAGAAGAACAAGGATTGAAACACGAAAATCATCGAAGCGGATAAGTCGAGCACTATCTGCCGGTAGGCATCATCCAGAAGAACAAGGATTGAAACAGAAAAGTTCACCTCCGATTATTATATCTTTCATTGCCGGTAGGCATCATCCAGAAGAACAAGGATTGAAACTATCAATTAATCTACTGACATAAGAACCCTTCCCCCAGCCGGTAGGCATCATCCAGAAGAACAAGGATTGAAACGCCCAAGACCCCGGATGAGACTGTCATAGGTACAAATTGCCGGTAGGCATCATCCAGAAGAACAAGGATTGAAACAAGACAGCAGAGAAACAAAAGAAAATCATTGCCGAGCCGGTAGGCATCATCCAGAAGAACAAGGATTGAAACTGCTCAGGATGCACTAAGCCGGCTCATCCAGAATGGGCCGGTAGGCATCATCCAGAAGAACAAGGATTGAAACTATCCTGGCGGATAATGGCACAGTAGTCTATTATCTTGCCGGTAGGCATCATCCAGAAGAACAAGGATTGAAACTTATTAACCTCAATAGTTTAGCTCCCGGCATTCGGATGCCGGTAGGCATCATCCAGAAGAACAAGGATTGAAACAGAAAGCCAGGGCTCCTATCAAATGAAAAAGCCATCGAGCCGGTAGGCATCATCCAGAAGAACAAGGATTGAAACTGAAAAAGCTGATAGAGTATCGAGACAAACCAAAATGGCCGGTAGGCATCATCCAGAAGAACAAGGATTGAAACTGAAAAAGCTGATAGAGTATCGAGACAAACCAAAATGGCCGGTAGGCATCATCCAGAAGAACAAGGATTGAAACCCTGCATCAAGTTTGGCTATCTTGGCCCGCTCCTTGCCGGTAGGCATCATCCAGAAGAACAAGGATTGAAACCAAAATGTATTGACTGTGACCCGGCAGCCGGGTCAACGCCGGTAGGCATCATCCAGAAGAACAAGGATTGAAACCACGCAATGGTCTATACCGTCAACGCCACCTGTACGGGCCGGTAGGCATCATCCAGAAGAACAAGGATTGAAACCCGTATCCTGATTACATATCCTCAGAACTCCGTGATCACATGAGATACCAATACTTCCGTAGACGAAAGGTGCCTATTGGCAGTGGTGCTATCGAAAGCGGTATTCGTCGTGTAATCAATCTTCGCCTGAAGGCTCCGGGAACCTTTTGGAGAGAAGATACGGCAGAGGTCTTTCTCTATCTCCGGTCTCAACTTGTGTCAGGAAGATGGAAACTGTGTTTCAGCAACTTTCATCGAGCCGCTTTGGCAGCAGGTTAAGTCTATCAACAAAAACGAAATGCGCCCGGGAACGTATCTTCAAGGATCCCATGACAACGGCAGCTGCCATTGACCGCCTGACGGGCTATCGTCTGGAACAGTCCCAAAAAGGAAGAAATTTTAATGAAAAAAACAGAAAAATTGACAAACGGAAAAGGGAATTATAATTGTCGTTGACAGGGAAAAATAATTGTCGTTGATCATGCGATGAGTGAGCCTTGAAACCCGGAAAAAGATAACCGCTTCAGGACGGGATATAACGGGTTCACCGGATATTTACGCAAAGTCCGCGCAGAGAAAGCCTCCTTTTACTTTGTCTGCCTCTCTCTATATTGCTCATTAATTGAGTAAACAAAAGCCAATATTTCAGCAATAGCCTTATAAATCTCAACAGGAATCTGCTCATCGATATCAAGTCGGCTTAAGATCTGTACCAGGGCGGGATCTTCCTTAATAGGTATATTATGCTCCATGGCCAGTTTTATAATTTTTTCAGCTATTGAACCCCTTCCTTTAGCAGTTACCTTTGGAGCTGCATCCTTTTTGTTATCATATTCTATAGCAGCCGCTATAACGTTTTTTTTCTTATGCCAGTCCATCAAAAATATCTCTCAAAAGTAATTAAGTAATAATTACACTATAAGAAGACCTTTTTGAAACTAATTATACCAAAAGATCTACTTTTTCTTGTGCAAATAGATACTGAAACTCGCTACATTCATCCTTTTTTAAAATATTCGTATCTACCACACATTCAAGGTAATCTACTTTATATTTAAGATCCTTAAGTTTTTTGCGTAAATTATCTAAAAAAGGTAGTATAAAATTGCGTAAATTATTATCGTTACATTTTAAAATACAGCTTATGTTCTTTTCAATGATTTTTGCATCAATAACAATGTCACCTAATGCATCCATATGCAACAAAAATATGATACTCTTTTGTTTTTGCTGCTCTCTGCCTTCTGAATTCCTGTCTCCAAATTTAACAAAAATTTCCGCAAATCCCATCTTTTCTGTAAATAATATAGGAATTTGAAACATATACTTACCTTCATATTCCTGAAACAGATAATTTATCACTTGATGGGATTCAATCATCTTTAATGATGTGTTAATAAAATCAGAAAGCTTTTCTACTGCCGAAAGATTTCTGTTTTCCATCAATAATTTAAGCTTATCAGACATATTTATGAGAAGTCCCTTAAGACTTTGGGAAGAATCATTTAGATTTGCAGTCTTAAAAAGACCCTTATTTATATAATTTTTAAGCCCCTTTTCCATTAAATAGCCAAATTTGTATATATAATTCCTTAAAAAAAGCTTATCATTCAGAGTTTCTTTAGAAATCACTAAAGATCCTAAAAGGTTTTGAATATTCTCTATGTTCTCTTTTCCCAGATGTAATGCGACCTCCCCCAGGCCCTCTTGATTGAACACCTTGCTTAGCTCCAAAAAAAAGGCACAGACTGCCTTTGGATTCGAACGATAGAACCTCACATAATCGGCGATTCCGGAATCCTGCAGCTTTTCTGGATTCTGTATGAAACGAAGGACAACCCTGGGATGTAATCGCTCAACTTTTACTGTAATTTTTTCACCTACTTTAAATGGTATCTCAGAATCCGCTAAAATCTTCGCCGTTTTCAGTAAAATTAGCAATTTTCTGTCGCCAACTTTTTCTAAAACATCCGCTTCCACAACTTCATTGACAGAAAGAGGAAGTAAAAAAATTTCTTTTTTTGAATCTGTAACGGGGGATTTAATTTGCGAAATTAGATTAGAGCGGACGAAATTAAAAGTGTTAGGCATTTTCATTCTTTTTACGATCAAGATCTAAAATAAGGCGTATCTCTCCTTCTGTTAAATTCAACACATGGGCCATCTCTTTCTCGCTTAGACCTTGTTCGGCCAACTTTATGACCTCTTCATACCTTTCTCCACGGTTTGAACCGCTTGGTCTCATTTCTTCAAGCCTGCTGTCTGACTCTTCTATAAGAAATTTCAATCTTTTCTCTTTTTCATCTAAGACATATGCCATCTCTTTGAAAGATTTTCTGCCCTCATTTAAAGTTTCCAATAGATAATCAGCAGAATGCCGGGAATCTTCTATAAACTTCTTGAATTCAGTAAAAGAATCCGTATCTATTACTAATGATCTCTTCTTCATCTCTTTGTTTACTATCCGGATAAAAAATATAATGGCAAAAAATAGCATTAAATCCGCAAAAATCTGAAGGGCTGGCAATAAATCTATAGTCATCTTATATCCTTATATCTACTTTTCTCCCAATCTCATCAGCCGATAGATCATTACTGAAATCAGAGATAACTTCTCCATCAGACTTTTGTTTGTTATGCTTGGACTCTTTTTTTCTCTTATGTTGTTCCTCTTTCTCTCTAACTATGAGTTGCTCACTCTTTTCAAGATCTTTAACTTTTTTCCTTAATAATGACTTTTCTTTATTTAATTGATCTCTAAAATATCTCTGCTGTATATCAGGATGCTGTTGCTGAATCTGCTGAACACGTTCAACAGCATTTGATTGTAATATTGTTTGCTGTATATCAAGTGCTCTGACCATGGCTTCAACTCCATCCAAACAAAGGCTTTACTATCTTTTATCAATTATGATATTTTCAAGCATTTTCCAAGCTCTTTTCACTTTTTCTTCCTCCTTAATATCTTCTTTAGTCTTACACATTGATCTCCTCGTAGAATAAATAATATATACATTACCTTGCTCGTCTTTAATCACTCTTGTACCTTCTTTCTCTTGTTCTAACATTATTTGAATCGTTTTATCGCTTACTCCTGCCTTCTTCAATTCAATGATCTGTTCTGGTGTAATCGCATAACTATATGGCAAAAGGACCATTGTGACAAAAAAATTATTATAAAATATGTTCTTTTCATTTCAATATAAATAATTAAATAATGACTATTGAGTTAGCTCCGCTTCGATATATAGTCTTTGATTATTGGGTAATCATCCAATAATCCGTTACAATTAGCATATGATGTGGAGCTAACTCAATAGTCATATTAAATAAATTCGTCGTGTCTATATTTCTTCAAAATACTCTTTAATTTTAATATTATCTGAGAATGAAGTTGACATATCCTTGATTCACTTAATGACATTACCATTCCTATTTCCTTTAATGTCAATTCCTCATAATAATATAGTTGTAAAACTAATTTCTCTTTTTTAGATAGTAAATCTATTGCATCTCTTAATGTCTCTTTCAATTCTTTATCTGCTAGAAGAAAAAAAGGATTATTTTGATCAATTTTTTCCAGGACATCATAGGTACCATACTTTTCACAATAATTGGCGCATAAATTATCAGTGCTCAAGATGCAAACTCCCCTTGCTTCATTAAGAAGCTTATAATACTCATCAACTGATACGCCAAGAAAATCTGACACCTCTTCATCTGTTGGATGCCGTCTGAGCTCCCCTTGCAATGCTGTAAATGCCTCCTCGATCTTTGCAGCTTTGTTTTTGGCTGATCTGGATACACCATCTCTTGACCTCAATTCATCTAAAACAGCTCCACGAATCCTAAATCTGGCATATGTCTCAAATAGTACATTCCTCGTTTCATCAAATTTCTTTAAAGCAGATATCAATCCTATTATGCCGGCATTGATTAAATCATCTTTATTCACATAACTCGGTAATTTCAAAGCAATTCTCTCAACAATATTCTTAACAAGAGGTGCATATTTAATTATAACCTCGTCGCGCTTTTTTTTGTCGGTCATCCCTGCTAACATTTGTCCCGCCAAAGAACTCAGATTCCACATCCGTAATCTTCCGGCCGCTCTTGACATAATTTCTCAGCGACCGTAAAAAGACACTTGCTCGCCCTGGAATTGGGGGAAAATTCAACAAGAATACTCTGTTGCTTTACGGCTTCATGAACGGTCTTGTCGCAAAGGATATATCCCAAATAATCGACGAAAAGGTTCAAAAAATGATCTGTTGCACTGTTCAGTCTCCTATAGAGTCTGTCCCGCAAATATTAGTTGCAAAATGAGGCCGAATTCGGTAAAATATTATATAATTTCAACATGATAATTGCTTTTTGAGGGCCTCATGAACTACAATTTCAGAAGCTATAATCCGGAGCAACCATATCTGCTACCCCCATCTCTGGACGACTGGCTCCCCCAGGACCATCTTGCCCGATTTATATCTGAGACAGTTGATCAAATGGATCTGTCAGCATTAATCACAGCTTACAGAGCCAATGGCCAGGGAAGCGCAGCCTATCATCCGGCAATGATGGTAAAGATACTTTTGAGCGTGTCCCGTAAATCATATCAGCCGAAGATTTCGATTCGGCCAAATTTTGGCCTTATGCCCCTCTGGACTTTCTGGAAATGCTGATTATTGAGATTCATTGTCATAAGAGCCTTATTCCACCCCCTGTTTTCCTCTATTTTATGCTCATATTGCCGTTTTTCTGTCGCCATATCTGTATAGCTTCAAAATATTGTGCGCACTGCACCATAAGGTGAATTCGTTCTTAACCTTCTCAAGTCCACGTAAGAGAAAGCCGGGGAAACCCTGACAATGTTTCATCTGCCCAAATACAGGTTCAATTATTCGCTTGCGAAATCCATAAATATATCGACTGACTGGGTTTTGGAGGTTCCTGTCCATGGCCTTGTATCTGTCGGAACGGTGCCTGATATTTTTGGAGCCGGATTCGGCCTTTCTCATCTCTTGCTCTTTCCGGGTTGAAACAAGAGCGTTTATTTCATCCTTGGATTCCAGGTATTCAAGATTATCGTCACTGCAATACCCTGCGTCAGCAAGGACTGTCTTTGCGTAAACATCTATTTCTGAAAGATTCTGCTGTGCCTGCTCCAGCATAGGTTTAAGCTGATGAATGTCATTGGCCTCATTCACCACGTCACAGGCAATAACTATCTGGTCTTCTGTAGCTACGGCCTGAGCATTATAACCTTGAATATAACCTTTGGACGTCTTCTGAATACGACTCTCAGAATCGGTCATATTGACCTTGGTTTCAGGCTTCACTGTGTCGTCAGGCTTTTGAGATTTTCTGCCGTGTTTCTTATGAGACTCCTTGCTCTTTTTGGCTTCAGCCTTTTTTCTGGCTTCCAGGTATTTTTTAGCCTCTTTGATCTTTGCAAGCCTTTTTTCTGCAGTACTCAAATCCTCAGGAAGTTCATCACCACGTTTGCTGCCATA
>PQXD01000003.1:135423-143241 GCA_003194485.1 Deltaproteobacteria bacterium | reverse complement strand
TGGAATAAGGCTCTTATGACAATGAATCTCAATAATCAGCATTTCCAGAAAGTCCAGAGGGGCATAAGGCCAAAATTTGGCCGAATCGAAATCTTCGGCTGATATGATTTACGGGACACGCTCTATTAAGCCAAATGGGGCATCGCGTAACGTCTTATTACAATAGGTAAAGAGCCGCATCAGTGTCAAGAAAAATTTGTGGCGCTTGGCACTGAAATGGGAGAGATGAATCGAGTTCACGGGTTGTATGTTTAGACGGGGTACCAATGTTCCAGATTCATATCCTTGACATCTGCCGCACGATAGATATTTTGTAACTTCTCAATAAATTGAGGCACCCTGCCCTCTCCCCTGAGGGGGGAGGGCAGGGTGAGAGGGGAATCCAAAATAGCCCTGGATTATTAAGAAGTTACGATATCTTCTTTTAAAGAAATTAATTATGTATAAATATCTTTTTGGTCCCGTACCGTCGCGGCGTTTAGGAATGTCTTTGGGCATTGATCTTATTCCTCATAAAGTATGCTCGCTCAATTGCATTTATTGTGAATGCGGTTGTACTACAAATTTAACTCTAAAAAGAAAAGAATATGTTCTTTATAATGATGTAATAAAGGAATTAGATAATTATTTTAGTAATAATCCTAATCCGGATTATATTACTTTTTCCGGTTCCGGAGAGCCCACTCTTAATTCGCGCATTGGCGATGTATTACGATTTATCAAATCGAGGAAACCAGATATTCCGGTTGCCGTTTTAACAAACGGAACCTTGTTCTATCAAAAACAGGTAAGAACAGAATTACTTAACGCAGATCTTGTGCTACCTTCATTAGATGCTGCATCAGAGTCGTCTTTCCGAAAGATAAACAGGCCATTTCATAAGCTTAATATTCAGGAGTACATACAAGGTCTTCAAGACTTCAGAAATGACTATAAAGGCAAAATATGGCTCGAAGTTTTTATTATTCCTGGTTATAACGACAACAATACAGATTTAAAACTACTTAAACAAGCATTTACTAAAATCCAACCCGAAATCATACAATTAAACACGCTTGATAGGCCAGGAGCTGTATCTGATATTCGAGCAGCGACCAGAATAGAATTACAACAGATAGTAGATTACTGGAAACTTAATAATGTAGAAATTATTGCTTCTGTTTCTAAACGGAAAGATATTAAGTCTTATCGAAAAGATATAGAAACTGCAATTTTAGAAACAATATACAGAAGACCATGCACTCTTAATGATCTTGTAAAGATTATTGGATCACATATTAATGAAATTAATAAATATCTTGACATATTGGAAGCAGACAATAAAATTGAATCTACACGTCATAAAAGAGGTCTATTTTATCAAATTAAACATGAATAATCAGAGAGCATAAAAGATATCTAATGATGATTCCGCTGAAAAAACCCAATCTGCGGTGTTGCTTCAATTTTCCAGTCACTGCGACGTACGCCAAGTACGTCTCATTTCTGGAAAATTTCGCGCCTTGCACCTGCCTGCCGGCAGGCAGGTCTCGGGCTTTTTGAGCGGAATCATATTTCAAGACTTTTTGCAGTGTAATCAATGATTAGACTGTAAAAATTCCGAGATATAGTGGGCCTCTCCACAGCAACAAAGCTTACAGGAGTCTGGCTAAGCAGGTTTGAATCCCGTGAAGGTAAGTCCTTCAGAGGCCATGTAAAGAAGATCATATCCCCCTTCCCTGAAATATCTTATGGCTTCCGAACGTTACACATGTGGCATGGAGCTATTAAGATACCCTGCCTTTCAACTTTGCAGAATTATCCTGGATTATCATTAGCTGCTGCCTGATAAGCACTTTTTGCGATCTTCCAGAATGGGCTCTTACTAATTACTGTTGCCCCGACGGCCCAGGAAATGTGATGGCCGGATGAAACGAATTTTTTAGTTTCCAGATTTCTTTTTATCGAAATCTTCAATGATAATCAAGTGTATGATCAATATTATCTATTTGACATCCGGCCAGAAAACATAAATTATCCTATAGTAATTTAATAGTCTTAAGGGTTCCATTATTTAAAATGAGTCATGCCATAGGCAGCTTACATTTATATCAGATGCAATTCGTGTGTTGCCATGAAGCCCTGAAATCCGAAAAAGGGGGACCGATTCATGGCATGTATCGCATAGCATGGCGAAATAGTCCGGATACAAGCAGGAGAGGTTTTATGGAAACATTGAATTGCCGGGGGCTTGACTGTCCCCAGCCAGTGCTAAGGACCAAGGATTTTATTGAAGCTAATCCCCAGACCCCGGGATTTACAGTGGTAGTTGACAATGCCGCCGCGGCCCAGAATGTTCTTCGTTTTGTCGAAAGCCAGGGCTTCAGTGCGTCTCTTGAGCAAAAGGACGATGACTTTGAGATCAAGGCTGAAAAGTCTGAGGAAACCATTAGCGAATCTGCCGCTCAGGAACCGGCTACGTCGAGCAAGAAGACATTGGTCCTGATTCCAAAGAATACCTTGGGCTCAGGAGATGATGTGCTGGGAGCAGGGCTCATGTTCAATTTTTTAAATACGCTCAACGAGATGGGAGAGTCGCTCTGGAGAATCGTTTTCCTTAATAGCGGGATAAAGCTTACGGTTGAAGGGGCCAGGACCTTGCCTGTCATACAGCAACTTGAGGCCCAGGGTATAAGCATTCTTGTGTGTGGCACCTGCCTCACACACTTCAACCTGCTGGATCAAAAAAGGGTGGATGAGACCACGAACATGCTGGATATTGTGACAAGCCTGCAGCTCGCAGACAAGGTGATCAGCGTGTGATCCCAGCTTGCTTAAGGCGGGTATCATATAATATGAAGAAAAATAATGAAAGGACCGTATGAAAAAATATGGCAGGAACTGGGCCTGAATCTCGGGGCACATGATGCCTTGCTGGAGGTATTGAAAAAGGGTTATCAGGGATATCTATCTTGCCCAGAAAAACCGTTCTGAAGGGATGAGCTACTTTGATTTTGCAATGAGCGAGATTCATGGCCTGCGAATAAAGGAGTTGATAAATGAGAAAGCGGCCGGCCGGGCCGGTCAGTCTTGGATCGATCCGAAACGAGGCCAACTAGCCGATGCGCTGCGGGTTCGGCCCTTCGGTGTGGTGAGCCCATCCCTGTTTAGAGGACATAGATAAAGAAACTATCCGAAACATTGGATAAAACTTTTTTGGAGTTTGAGGATGCGATTCTTACGTGATCGATTCTTAATAGCGGTCGTAATAATTGCGGCAACTGTCATTTTGGGAATGTTCATACTCCATAGACAGGCGGACAGGGAAATACAATCTGATTTAGCTTCGAAAAATGCTCCGACCACATCTACACAAGCTGAGGTAAAATCATCATCCGCAGTAGTTCCGTCCATTCCTTCCAGAGGTCCATTCCGCGTTACTCGCGTCCTCGATGGCGATACGATAGTACTTGATAATGGCGAAACGGTTCGCTTGATTGGAGTAGATGCTCCCGAATTACACCACCCAGAGATTCCTGTACAGAGGTTTGGCGAAGAGGCAACAGAATTTTTGAAGCGACTTGCGGAGGGATTCGAGTGTACTTTGGAATACGAACCCAACAATCTTAGAGACCAATACGGAAGGCTTCTTGCGTACGTTTTTGTGGGAGGTCGTCTTGCAAGTTATGGTACATACTTCACGACCGGAAAGGATTCTAAGCTTACCCAACGGCTACCTCTAATGGCGTTATATAGATTTCCTCTGAAAGGCGCTCATTTATTTCCTCTGTTGACGCAGTTTCAAAGAACAATTCTAGAGCCTCACGGAGATTGAATTTAGCATCTTCAATTGTATTTCCCTGGCTCGCGATATCGAGTTCAGGACACAGTGCTACATACCCGTCACCCTCACGTTCAATGATTGCAGTAAATTTTCGTTTCATTTTTTCTCCTAATAAGCGGTCTTGTTTGCACGACTGATCAACATTAAGCCGCAGCCGAAGGCCTTAGCAGGACCAATACCAAAATAGGGTCAATCCGAATCTCTCAACGGTTTTTGGGGACGATTTCGCCCCACATATAGTTCTTGAGCCAGAGGTAAAAAGTCGGCGTTCTCTCGCCGTCGGCACCCTCAGGTTCAGCATGGTAAGAAGATCGCCTGCTGCCGTTTGCGGATACAAGATTAACCAATGCCATTGCAGAAGGGTTGAACAGAATTATCAAGATAGCCAAAAACAGGGCAAGCGGATTTCGGACATTGGATGCCTTTTCTGGCATCATTTTTCTCATGGTTGGCGACCTCAATATTCCGGCACAGATCCCAGCCTGTTTTAGAACCCTGTAAAATGACGATGTTCCCTGAAACGACGGTATATAGAAGGAAATGGACGTTTGAGAAATCTGGATATAGCCCAAAAACTCTTGGACTAGATAGCCATCCCCAAAATCAAGTATTATTTTTTCCCGGGGCTTCTGCCTGGGACGCTCAAAGATCTTCTTTTCCTTATCTACGACTACTCCTAAGTATTTGGTTTTCTGCCCAGGTATCTTTGCCTCAGGGTCCCAGTGGGTCTCTACCTCATAGGCGTATTCCTTGTTTCCAAATTTTTTGTATCTTATGAAACTCATGATGCCTATTAGGCATCATATTATAAACAGGCTACACTGTCAGGTGTTTTTGCTGCTTCATTTGATTATCAACAGAGTTGGATAATGTTGAAAGATTTAAATTGCTTGCTAATGCCTAAATAGTGCGGAGTTTAGGAAATTCTTTGTTTGTGTAAACAAAAACGCGGCAGACATCCTACTAAGAAGGTGCCCACCGCGTTAATGATTTTGTTTTGTTATTGGCTACTAAGGCCTTAAATCTCAGGAGCAGGAAGATACTCCGATTCCTTGGCTGCAGCCTCTTTTATCTCGTCCGTGCGGGCCAGAACTACATCTATTACCTCATCGCCAAGAGACTTTGCCTTGGATATCTCTTCAAACAGGGCCCTGTTAAATGCAATGGGTACATCTGTTATGAAACCCCTTGAATCTACTCTTGCGGTAAAATACGTATCAAGGATCTCTTTTGACTTTTCATCAGAGATCTCTACAGTAAACGCATTCAGTGCCCCGCCAAACATCTTGTCTATCTTGTCTTCAAGGCCGCTTCCCTTGACTGCATCCATCCTCTTATCATCAAGAAGGACAGCCATATATTTAGCCATATTTCACCTCCTTATACATCCATATCAGGTAAATCTACCTCTAATCTCTGTTCCTTTTCTGTTACATACTTGGCATTGCAGAATGGGTAGCCGAATTCCTTCCACCACTTCACGATAACCTTATATACCTCAGGCCTGAAGATAACCTTAGGTGGGAAGATACCTTCTGCCACCATGCCCCTGATAAAACTCCCGCTGAACTTCTGCTTTTCTTTGGTGTGACCGCAGCATTCACTGTATGCGATCTCGTTGCACACAGGGCAATACCAGAATTCTTTCATATTCTGAGGCCTGATTTTCAGGCCATAGGGCACGTCAGTGATGGGAGCAGGGAAGCCGAAGCTGGGAATTCCCTTGCCCCAGAGTATCTGTGTAGCCCACATATCATAATACTCACCCACGGCGGCATGATCTCTTCCGAACATGTGATGGGTGCAGCCCATGTTCTGCCTGATAATCCCGTGCAACATGGATTCAAGGGGATTTCCGTATCTCATGTCCCACAGGGTGAATGTTACAAGGTGTCTCTCGGGCTTGATGTAGCCGCCGAGATTTACCGCCTCGTGACCTTCAATGATCGCCTCATCCGGATAGTCTCCGGCCCTCTTGACACCAATGATGGCGTTTACCTGGATGCCGTGGCAGGGTTCTAAGTCGCCCGTATAGGCTGCGTTCTTCATGAGGAACTCATGGCCGATATGCGGGACGTTTCTGGTCTGATGGTTAATGACGGTCCTCCATCCCCTCCTGACATATTCTTCCCTGGATTTCCTGGGCGGAAACCAGAACCGGTCAAAGGGCGACAGGAACTTGGGCTCATTGATGATGGTGTACTTGCCGGCCAATACAACCGGATTTAGGCTCTTGTAGATAACCCAGCCCGGCATCTTTGCGTTGAATGCCTCTTTTACAACTTCCGGGTTATCTTCAGGAGTTCCGAAGGTCTTGTGGGCAAGCTCTTCCGGGTTATCAATTCTCCAGATTTCTTCAATATCGAGCGTTGCAAAGGGCTTTCCCTTAAGCCTCAGAAGCAACTTGTCTCCTGCTGTAACACCCAGGTCTTTAAGCTCTTCTTCAGTGATGTCAAAGACCAAAGGATAAGGGAAAATCCAATCGTTTAATAATCTCCTCTCTTTTAAAATCCTCTCAACCTCTGCCTTTTTCATTGACCCCTCAACAGGAGAAAAGAAGCCATAGCAGATAGACATGATCTCCCTGTAGACATTTCTTATGGGAACGCCGTCACTCAGAGTGGGTTTGATGTCATAGGCAGCATCGCATTTTTTTGCCAACTTCTTCCCCATCTCAGGATCTCTTACAACCCTTTCTACGAGTCTCCCTCCATGAGGCGGGGGGGTTTCAATCATCAACATCGCAAACCTCCTTAAATTTATTTCTTGTTTCTTGTAAATTTCAATCCCTGAAACAGGGATTCATTCTTAATAATGATAAAGCAACGATTTTTTAATAAAAAATGTACCATATAAAATCACATAACTGGAAATAAAAGCCTGGTCCGCAACATGTGATTTTTTGACATCTAAAGCCTAACCTCCTTTCCTATTTTCTCTGTTTAATTAATAATATTAAGGATAAATTGATTTGCCTTAAAAGACTGCCTAAAGCCTCCTGAAAAATATAAAAAACCAAGGCTTGGTATCATAAAAAAATAAAACGAGAAAAGCTTCTTCTTTTTAGTACGGCCCCACCTTTTTGTCAAGGACAGAATGAATACACTGGATATTTCATATAAGCGCAGGCGAATTTTGTGACGCAGCACAGGAGGCTCTTTTGAGCCTTCAGAGGCAAGCTGTGATCGTCTTTTCTCAAGCTATGGGTAAAAATACCACCATAGCCAGGATTGAGACGGCAACAGCGCAGATTATTTATGGGGTATAAAATTCGAACAACGAGGCTGGCAGATTGTCTCTGACAACAGCAGTACTCAAAAAAGGTGGAGGGAGAATTTCAGGAAAGAGCAGTAAAGTTCAGGAATAAAATCATTCCAGCTGAACACTGTACTTTTGTAATATATCTTCTTTGGTGATCCTTTCAGGAACTCCGGTTGGCATAAGAACATTACGACCGCAGAGAATGAAAACCTCATAGGCATCAAAGATGGCGTAGCGGTCCTGGTCAAAGATTATAAGCTTGTTGCCGTTTTCTTCCTTGACCTTTTCCCGGAATTTACGAATTCCGGTATCTTGGCCGTTCTGTTCCAATTTATCCTGTTGATCCATCCAGCCTTGATAGGCAGTGGTCAGGGCCATGGTCAAGATGGTTAGATACGCATGGGCTCTAAAAGCAGCCTTGGTATTTTGTGGAGGCCTCTGGATGAACCACGCCTGCTTTGCTTCCCGAAACAGGGAGTTTTCAATTTCGCTGCGGGGATCATACCCGTCATAGACCTTTAACGGTTTACTTGCAGGGCTGTTGGTCAGGATAACCAGGGTCTTGGAATCGGGATTGTTTTCTTTGTAAGGATCCTGCAAAACGACGACCGCATTTATGGGATTGGCCACGAAATCTTTATGGGTTTCATGGCTGCCACTGCCAAGCGGCCCATAAAACCCTGCAGTGGTCAAACCTTCGATACCCACAACCTCCCATGAGTCAATTACAATAG
>PQXD01000003.1:127799-133903 GCA_003194485.1 Deltaproteobacteria bacterium | reverse complement strand
ATTGAGGAGTTGACTCAAAAAATGGTTGCTCTATGAAAGAATCTTCAGACCAATGGCAGTAATTGTATGGCAAGCAGCCTACCCGGTGCTTGCTGCCTGTATCTTATATGAAATATCCAGTTCTGCCAAAGTCCAAATGTATTATCGTAAGTATTTATGGAAATTGGAAATTGGAAATTAGAAATTCGGGATGAAATGAAACGGTAAATATTCAGTGGGCCACGGGTTCACCGAATATTTACAATGAAACAGGACTACGAGTTGGATGTCTACAAAAGCATGAAGGCCAAATTTCCAATTTCTAATTTCCAATTTCCATCTAACGGATTTTCTTCTGGCTTTAACATCTATTTCTTATTATATTTTTGTTTGTGGACATTTATATGGAAAAAAGTCTGCTGATTGCCAGGCACGAGATGGATAATTACATGGTTTGGCATGGCGGGCCGAGGGGTTGCAGCTTTTATTCAGGAATCGTACTTGGAAGTCCTGCTTGATAATCTCTTATCAGATACGGCAATTCTGACAGCACTTTTGGCTGTTTTGCTCGTCTGTTCGGCCTGCTTTTCCGCAACGGAAACCGCTTTTTTTTGCCTGGATCGCATTGAGCGCCGCCGTCTTGGAAAGGTGAAATCAAGGTGGGCAAGGCTCATTGTCAGTGCATTGCAGCGCCCAAGGGAGCTGCTTTCAACCATCCTTTTCGGAAACACCCTTATCAATGTGGCCACGTCGGCGATAGCGGCCCTCCTTTTCGCAAGACTGGTCCCGGCCCATAGCCTCCCTGTCGCCATTGTCGTTGATTCGCTCCTCGTGCTTTTCATCGGAGAGATCATACCGAAGACCATCGCGGTAAGCCATGCCGGAAGACTCGCCAGGGTCTCCATCATACCCCTTCACTTTTTTTCAAAGGTTGCCCGGCCGTTAGTGGTCGTATTTGATTACTCGGCCCGTACGATCTTACGGTTTCTCGGGGTGCCGGAGAAACCCGGCGACGTCCTGGGCCCATCCGAACTGGAAGTATTGTTCGAGGAGGCGGGCAGGAAGGAGACGATCACCTCCCGGGAACGGCGCATTGCACACAATATCATTCGCTTTTCCCAGACCACGGCCGAGGAGATTATGACCCCGCGCGTGGACATTGTGTACGCCACCCTGGATATATCTTGCGAAAAGCTGCGGCAGTTGATGCTTGAGGCGCGTCACTCCAGGATCCCGGTCTGTGAAGGCAGTCTTGATCACATTGTCGGTTTTGTAAGTACCAAGGAGTTTTTCCTGAATCCCGACCGCCAGATCAGCGAGCTGATTAATCCTGTTGCCGTTTTTCCTGAAGGTGCCAGGATTCATCGCATTTTCCGTTACATGCAGAAAAACCGCCTCAACATGGCGGTGATTGTGGATGAATACGGCGTGACCTCCGGCATTGTGACCATGGAGAACCTGGTGGAAGAGATTGTCGGCGAGATTTATGACGAATACGAAAAGGCAGAACAGCTTATCCGTCGACTCGGGCCGGGCGAGTGGTCGGTGTTGTGCCGTGCCCCTGTTGAACAGGTCAATGAAGTCTGCGGCCTTACGCTGCCTGAAGGTGAATCTGTGACCCTGAACGGATATCTGTGCAATGAATTCGGCGAAATTCCCTTGCCTGGACAGGCAATTGAGCGGGGCGGCGCATTGTTTACAGTGGTTGCATCCAAAAAAGGCAGGATCGTGAGCTGTCGCGTCAAACGAATACATGGGGAGACCGCGGGAAATGACGCTTGACCTCATATTGCTCGTTATTTGTATTCTGGGGGCGGGCTTTGCTGCAGGTGCTGAGATTGCGCTGGTTTCGGCAAGCCGCATACGACTCCGTCATATGGCCTCCGAAGGTCTGCGAGGCGCTACCCGGGCCCTCAGCCTTCTCGATCGGAAGGAGCGCTTCCTGGCCGTAACTCTTATAGCAACAAACGTCTTTCACATTTCGGGCGGGGCCATCGCGACAGTGACCCTTGAGCAAAGACTTGGTTCCATTGGGCCGATCCTGGCCACTGTCATGATGACCTCTCTGCTTCTGGTGATAAGTGAGATCGTACCAAAGGCCTATTTCCTGCACCATGCCGATCGGGTGCTGGTTAAGACATGTGTTTTCTGGAGAATTCTGTCCTGGGTGCTTGCACCGATTGCCATCCCGGTTGACCTTTTTGCTGCGGGCATGCTCCGCCTTTTTGGCAGCCGGGGCAAATCCGCTTATGCGGCCACCCGGGAGGAAATCAAGCTCATTGTCGAAGAATCCGGCGAAGGGGGAGGGCTCCAGCAATACCAGCAGGAGATGCTGGAATCGACTTTGGATTATGCTACGACAACCGTGCGCGAAGTCATGATGCCTATTTCAGAGGTGGCACTACTTCCCGAGTCGGCATCCACTGACGAACTTCTTGATCTTGTGCGCGAACAAGGCCATACACGAATCCCGGTCTACCGCGAGCGGATCGACCAGATCGTGGGTCTTGTGAACGTCTTTGATGTTTTCTACGACCGGCAAGGAAAGCAATTCATCCGTTCATACATGAGACCGGCCCGCCTGGTTCCTGAGACGAAACAGATCGACGAGCTTTTTGTTGAAATGCAACAAGAGCGCGAAAACCTGGCTGTCGTGGTGAACGAATTCGGTGCATGCTTCGGAATCGTAACAATCGAAGACATCATAGAAGAGATATTCGGCGAGCTTGTCGATGAACACGAGGATCTAACACCTGAAATCCTGGAAAAGGGTCCGGGCCGCTTTTTTGTGGACGGGATGACGGACATCGATGACCTGAGAGATGAAACAGGGATTGAGATTGCCAAGGAGGGCTTTGAGACCGTGGGCGGCTATGTTCTCCACTGCCTCGGCAGGATTCCCAAAGAAGGAGAAACTTTCACATGCGGCGATCTGACTGTACGTGTTCTAAAGGCGGACCGTTACAGGGTCAAGGCCGTGGAATTGATTCGGAAAGCAAATGAACATCGAACATCGAACGTTGAACATCGAACGTTGAATGGGAAAAGATGAAGAAATAGAACACGGGTTCAGGGTTCAAGAAAAAAATGAACGTCGAACATCGAACATCGAACGTTGAATGGGAAAAGATGAAGAAACAGAAATAGATGTTGAATGTCGGTATTGGATATTCGTTTTTCATTCGATGTTGGACGTTCGATGTTCGATGTTCGACGTTCATCTTTCAAAACAACTCCCCTATGGCATAAATGCAACCTGTGAATGTTTACAAAATAACCCAGCGCTTAAGGGGATTTGGGGATGCTGAAGCCCAGCTTGAGGATGCGCAACATCTTAATCATCTCCCCGGAAAGCCCCATGATCGAACCTATTACTTCTGCCGGCTTTAGGTTGAAACGGGCAATGGACCTGAGCGTCAGGTCAAAAAACGGGAGTTCATCATATTTTGCATCTTCAGGCCAGGACCAAGGTGTTATTCGTCCGTCTTCCACATCCTTTTCTGCTATCAACTGAAGAGATTCGACTACCTGCTTGAGGTCTGTTGTGATCTGCTTTCCCTTGCGTTTCCTGCTTACGGGCCATTCGGCGGTTGAATTCAGCTTTTCAACCGAGCATTTCATCTGAGATGCCGTTACGCCCGGAACAGATATCAGGTACCTTACCAGTTCAGGAATTTTTAAAGAAGTCTTCGGGCCGACGGGTTCTGCGGATCTTATTATGATTCCCCGGGGCATTGCTTCACCAAGTAAATTCTTCAGAAGTTCCGGTTTCATATACCCTGTAAGTGTAATGGCAAACTGTTCTGCCAGACTCTCGGTACCCAGGGGTATGGGCTGTCCGAAAGAAAAGCGGGGCTTGGGATGAAACCCCTGGGAATAGGCAACCGGGATATGCGCCCTCCTTGCCGCCCGGTGAAGAGCATGGACCAATTCGAGATGTCCCAGAAATCGTGCCTCTCCCAGTTTGCTGAAGGTCAGATGGTAAGTGACTGGATGACTTGGTGACTGGATGACTTGGTGACTGGATGACTGAGTGTGGGATGAAGCATGAACTTTTTCCTTCTCGTGGACTACGGGACGGATATTCCTGAAATCACACACCCCGCAGGCCTGGCATTCTCCGTGCCTGCAGTCCGGTGTGTAGATTTCTTTTCTGGATTTTTCTCTTTCATCCAGCAGATACTTATTGCTCACACCGGTTAAGATGTGACCCCAGGGAAGGGGTGCCTTTGTGTCGATTGCTTTTATGTATTTTTCAAGCTCGATATCCTCTTCAAGGGCGGCTTTTCTATAAAGGTCAGGTCTCAGATGGTCATTCCATGCATCAAGACGCGCTCCCATTCTCCATGCCCTGCAAAGGATCCCTGTAAGCCTGCGGTCCCCTCTGGAGAAAACGCCTTCCAGGAAGCTCTGAAACGGATTGTGCCACCTATAGTGAAGATCCCGGCCCTTTAGATTGGATCTCAGCAGTTCAAGACGGTCTCCGGATTCCCGGACATTCAGCTGCCGCTCCCACTGAAAAGGCGTATGGGGTTTCGGGACAAAGGTGCCTGCGCTGACAGTGACCTTCCTGCCCCTTTTCCCGCCACTTGCAAGGACCTTCCTTGCGAGTCTGGCTATTTCCAATACATCGGCCACGGTCTCTGTCGGAAGGCCTGTCATGAAATAGAGTTTTATGTTGCTCCAGCCGAGCTTATAGGCCTGTGTGGCCGTGTCAATGAGGTCATGCTCTGTAATTCCCTTGTTTATTACTCTTCGCAGTCTCTCGCTGCCTGCCTCCGGGGCCAGGGTAAACCCGGTTTTCCTCACCCTCTGTATCTGTTTCATAATTTCCGGATTAAGGGTCCCTACTCGAAGAGAAGGAAGAGAGACTGCGACATTCTCAGGCGTGTATCGATCCATCAAGGTGATTAACAAGGACAAGAGACATCCATAGTCACCTGTACTCAGGGAAAGCAGTGAGAGTTCCTCCCATCCGGATGCGGCCAGGGCCTGTTCCAGCAGGGAGAAGACCTTTTGAGGTGAGCGTTCACGTACGGGTCTATAGGTAATGCCTGCCTGGCAGAACCGGCAGCCATGGGTACAGCCCCTTGCTATCTCGATTCCCATGCGATCATGGACTATCTGCGTATATGGTACGAGGGGGCGGGACGGAAAAGGGGCCTTTTCAAGGTCAGATACTGTTCTGCGTTTTATAAGACCTGCTTCGGGCCTCCTGGGCTCAAGTGCGGCAAATGATCCGTCCTTCTCATATCTTGGCCTGTAAAATCCCGGTACATAGACGCCGTCCACACGGGAAAGGCCGGTGAGAATCTCATTTTTATCTCCTCCTGTTTTTCGCCAATTCTTTACAAGACCCGCGATTTCCGGCAGGGCCTCCTCTCCGTCTCCTACCAGGATGGCATCAAAAAAATCAGCGATGGGCTCAGGATTGACCGCGCAGCTTCCTCCGCCGAGGATTATGGGCCATATCGGGTTGTTTCTTTTCTCCGCCCGGATGGGTATGCCTGCAAGGTCCAGGATGGTCAGGATATTGGTATAGCAGAGTTCATACGGGAGGGTTATGGCCAGAATATCAAAGTCGCTCAGGGGACGCCGGCTCTCAAGACCCCAGAGAGGCACTTTTTCAGATCTCAGGAGTTTTTCAAGGTCAACATCAGGGCAGTAGGCCCTGTCTGCCAATGCCCATGGTATTTCGTTGATTATGTGATACAGGATATGAAGCCCGAGATGGGACATCCCGATTTCATAGAGATCAGGAAAGACAAGAGCGACTCGGAGACCTGCTTCGTTCCAGTCCTTATGGCAGGCATTAATTTCATTGCCAAGGTAACGGCTTGGCCTTCTTGTCAGAGGCAGAAAATCTGTTGGTTTCATGAACGGCCCAAGTTAATCCGATGGCACTTTGCGGGCAAGCGCATTTTTTCAGGATAATCGAGCCGCTTGCCCTGGATATTTCATATAAGCGCAGGCGAATTTTGTGACGCAGCACAGGAGGCTCTTTTGAGCCTTCAGAGGCAAGCTGTGATCGTCTTTTCTCAAGCTATGGGTAAAAATACCACCATAGCCAGGATTGAGACGGCAACAGCGCAGATTATTTATGGGGTATAAAATTCGAACAACGA
>PQXD01000003.1:123795-125573 GCA_003194485.1 Deltaproteobacteria bacterium | reverse complement strand
TAGAAAAATTGAGGAGTTGACTCAAAAAATGGTTGCTCTATGAAAGAATCTTCAGACCAATGGCAGTAATTGTATGGCAAGCAGCCTACCCGGTGCTTGCTGCCTGTATCTTATATGAAATATCCAGCGCTTGCCATAAATTCTTGCCCTGCAGCTTCTAAAAGTTTAAAGTAAATAATTGATTTTGAGATGACTGAAGGTCCGGGGCGCCTTACACTCCGTGGCTGGATGTGAAAAAGCCGCCTTTTTGTAAACAGTTATGGCAAATGTCGTGTATAATGGGGAGCGTGTATAATCCTATGGGTAAGACTGTAAATGTGGGTCTGCTGGGTTTTGGGACCGTAGGGAGTGGAGTGGCCAGGATCCTGCTGGAACAGTCGGAACTCCTGAGGCAGCGCGCCGGGATGAGTATAAGGCTTGCACGGATCTGTGACCTGGATATTACTACTTCCAGGGGTTTTCCAGTAGCTTCTGATATCCTTACTGATGACGTGATCTCCCTTATTAATGATCCTGAGCTGGACATATTTATTGAGCTCATAGGCGGTCTTGAGCCGGCCCGGACCTTTGTGCTTGAGGCTATTCAAAAAGGAAAGCACGTTATCACGGCAAACAAGGCCCTGCTTGCGGCTCACGGCCATGAGATCTTTGAGGCTGCGGCGAGACATGGGGTTGAGCTTGGGTTCGAGGCCAGTGTGGGCGGGGGAATACCTGTTGTCAAGGCAGTGAAAGAGGGCCTTGTGGCAAACCGTCTTCAAACGGTCATGGGTATAATGAACGGTACTGCCAACTACATCCTCTCGAGGATGACCGAGGAGGGCACGGCATTTCAGGATGTGCTGGCAGATGCGCAACGCCTTGGCTATGCCGAAGCGGACCCTTCTTATGACGTTGAGGGAATTGATACTGCCCACAAGCTTGTTATTATGGCCATGCTGGCTTTTGGTACCCCTGTTGAGCTTTCAGATATTTACATCGAGGGCATATCCAGACTCTCGCCCCTGGACATCTCCTTTGCAAAGGAATTCGGATACAGGATCAAGCTTCTCGCCATTGCAAGAAATGGCAATAACGGGCTCGAACTGAGAGTCCATCCGACCATGATCCCGTCAGAGCACCTTTTGGCACAGGTTGGTGGAGCCTACAATGCCTTTTACTTCGTTGGTGACTCGGTTGGGAAGGTGTTTCTGTACGGATTGGGGGCCGGACAGATGCCCACAGGCAGTGCAGTGGTGGCTGATGTAGTGGATGTAGCCAGGAATCTGGCCGGGGGGACTATCGGAAGAGTGGCATCCCTGGGGCTTCCATATGATATGCTTAAGCCTCTGAAAAGGCGACCGATGGATTCTTTAACAGCTTGTTATTATTTTCGGTTTTCGGTTGTGGACAGGCCGAAGGTCCTTGCCAGGATATCCGGAATCCTCGGAGATATGGATATCAGCATAGCCTCGGTCGTACAGAAGGGACGTGGCAGCAGGGATTCATCGGTTTCCGTAGTTATGCTTACCCATGAGGCCCATGAGGTCAAGGTGCGCGAAGCGTTAAAGCGGATTGACTCGCTTGACGTGATCTCAGGTGAGACCATGGTCATCCGCATAGAGGATCTCAAGAACCTTGAAAAAGCGTAAATATCCGGTGAACCCGTGGTCCGCTGTGGAAGTTGCCATCCGCGCCCTGCCGCAGGAGCGGTTTGCCTTTTGCAGGGTTTCGATCGCGGGCCGGATTGCACTGCCTCTCCGGTCCGCGATGAGTGAGCTTTGAAACCCGGAAAAAGGTAA
>PQXD01000003.1:121620-123753 GCA_003194485.1 Deltaproteobacteria bacterium | reverse complement strand
CCTTTTGCAGGGTTTCGATCGCGGGCCGGATTGCACTGCCTCTCCGGTCCGCGATGAGTGAGCTTTGAAACCCGGAAAAAGGTAACCGCTTCAAGGCAGGATATAACGGGTTCACCGGATATTTACGAAAAAGCTATTTGAAATGGAGTTCTGCCGTGACTGACGTCAACACAACAAATGTTGCTGATGAGTCTGCTGACTTTGCTCAGGACTCACCCGGGATGGATCTTCCGGCTTCGAAGTATGTGATATTGATTGGAGACGGTATGGCTGATTTTCCAATCGACGATCTGGGGGGCAAGACTGTTTTGGAGGTGGCAAGGACACCTGCCATGGACCGCTTGGCAAGATTGGGGGAACTGGGCAGAGTGCTTACAATTCCAGAGGGTTTCCCCCCGGGGAGTGATGTGGCCAATATGTCCCTTTTGGGTTATTCACCTGAAAAGTTTTATACCGGCCGCGGACCCCTGGAGGCCGCTGCCATGGGTGTCCAGATGAATCCGGAGGACGTTGCCTTCAGGTGCAATTTGGTTACCCTGAGATTTACAGAGGGCAGGGTCTACATGGTAGACTACAGTGCCGGTCATATAAGCAGTGAGGAGGCCCGCATACTCATAAACGACTTGTCCCTGTTGGTGTCCGGTCGTTCTTTTGAACTCTTTGCAGGCATAAGCTACCGCCATTTGTTACTTTGGCGGGGTGGCCCCGAAGGTATTTCCACTGTGCCCCCCCATGATCTTACAGGAATGGATGTAACTGAAGCCTGGCATATTTACGAGGAGGAGCCGCTCCTGTATGAACTTCTTACCAAGGCCATCACCTTTTTTCATCGTCACTCTGTCAACGAGAAAAGGCGGGCCGAGGGAAAACTGCCTGCAAACGCACTCTGGCCATGGGGGCAGGGTCGAAGGCCGCTGTTTGCCACGTTTTCCCAGTTGTATGACATAGACAGCGCGGTTGTGGCCGCAGTTGATCTCATAAGGGGGCTGGGCGTCTGTGCAGGTATGGAGGTTATAAATGTGCCGGGGGCCACTGGTTATCTGGATACCAACTACAGGGCAAAGGCGGATGCAGCCCTGAGGGCGCTGAAGGAAAAGACCCTTGTGGTTGTACATGTTGAGGCCCCTGATGAGGCAGGTCACATGGGTGATGTCCGTGAAAAAATCAGGGCCATAGAGCGCTTTGATAAAGAAGTGGTGGGACCTGTCATGGATGGCCTGAGAGATACCGGAGTATCTTACAGGATACTGGTTGCCACGGATCACTATACGCCCGTGAGTCTTAAGACACACAGCCCGGGACCAGTACCCTATGTTATTTATGACAGTTCAAGCACGAATGGTAATTCAGATGCCACCTTTAACGAGCCTGCTGCAGAGCAGAGCCCTGTAATGATCAAAGAAGGCTATAAACTGATGCAGAGGTTCATCGGCGTGGCACCCAGAGAGCTGGAACTGGATACCAAAAAGAAGCCAAGTGAATACAGAAGCGCCAGGTCCAGTTGAACTTAAGGAACCAATACACCGCCTCTCCTACAGGGTGATTTACGGTGATACCGATACCGGCGGTGTGTTATATTATGGAAATTATCTGAGAATCTTTGAGATGGGGCGCACCGAGTTTCTGCGGTCCGTGCTCAAGATATCTTATCGCGATATCGAGCGTGGAGGGGTTATACTTCCTGCAAGCGAGGTCTACTGCCGTTACAAGTCCCCGGCACATTATGACGACCTGCTTGAGATTTCAACTTCACTGGAAAGTTTTTCCAGATTCTCAGTTCGTTTTCATTATCTGATACATCGATTCGATGACCATCACTTGCTGGTCAGGGGCTATACAGTTCACGCGGCAACGGACAGATCCGGCCATCTTGCCGGTCTTCCAGCGGATTTTCAGACAGCACTTGCCGGCATCTGCGACCGGCGAAGTCGTATTTGATCACGGGGCAGGGCCGTCCCTTGTCACTCCAATGCTCTCGTCCCTTGTTTTCTGAGGCCTTTGTGGCAGGGGATTCCTGCCCCCTCCCCGTTCTCCTTCGCTTCGCTCCGGAGCCGGGGTTTCCCCCGCCCCAAAGGCCAAGAAAAACTGCGGGACTTACGCAGGTCGCTCCAAGGGACGGCCCTGCCCCGTGAT
>PQXD01000003.1:114602-121614 GCA_003194485.1 Deltaproteobacteria bacterium | reverse complement strand
TCCTGCCCCCTCCCCGTTCTCCTTCGCTTCGCTCCGGAGCCGGGGTTTCCCCCGCCCCAAAGGCCAAGAAAAACTGCGGGACTTACGCAGGTCGCTCCAAGGGACGGCCCTGCCCCGTGATCAAATACGCGAAGTTCGGCGTGCCGGGCGGAAGATTTTGGACAAAAACGCTTTTTGCAGTATAATTGAATTTCAGAATATCAATATCTAAACAGGAGATATAAAAACAATGAAGGAAAAAATTCATCCGAAATACTATAACGCCAAGGTAAGATGTGCCTGCGGTAATGAGTTTGAGATAGGTTCAACCAAAAAAGAGATAAAGGTAGAGATATGCTCCATGTGTCATCCTTTTTTTACAGGCAAACAGAAACTCGTCGATACCGCCGGGCGGGTGGAGAAATTCTACCGGAAGTATGGTGAGGCCGCGGAAAGCAACAACCCTTGAAATGTTAACTAAACTTCAAGAATTAGAGAAGACGTACCAGGCTTTAGAGAAAGAACTAAGCGATCCTGATTTACTTAAAGATCAAAAGAGATATCAGAAAATTGCAAAAAGGCACGCCGATCTGAGGATAATAGTTGAAGCCTACCGCCAGGATCGTGAGGTAATTAAACAGATTGACGAGAACAGGGTCTTACTCAATGATCCTGATCCGGAAATCCGGGAGCTCGCGCAGTCGGAACTGGAGCAGCTTGAGGAGAAAAGTCAGGGGCTCGAGCAGAAAATAAAATATCTCCTCCTGCCCAGGGATCCTAATGACGAAAAGAACGTACTTTTGGAAATCAGGGCCGGTACAGGCGGAGACGAGGCCGCCCTTTTTGCAGCGGATCTGTTCCGTATGTACAGCCGTTATGCCGAGCAGAAAAACTGGAAAGTGGAGGTGCTGAACGTCCATATGACCGGGGGCGGCGGATTCAAGGAAATAATCGCCCTTGTCTCCGGGAACAGGGTTTACAGCCGTTTAAAGTACGAGAGCGGCACCCACAGGGTCCAGAGGGTTCCTGATACCGAGACCCAGGGGCGCATACATACATCGGCCGTTACTGTGGCCGTACTGCCCGAGGCCGATGATGTGGACGTGGATATCGATCCTGCTGACCTCCGGGTTGACGTTTACCGTGCCTCCGGAGCAGGGGGACAACACGTCAACAAGACGGAGTCCGCAGTACGTATCACCCATCTGCCCACAGGGCTGGTAGTGCAGTGCCAGGACGAGCGCTCGCAACACAAAAACAGGGCCAAGGCCATGAAGGTGCTTTATGCCCGTCTTCTGGACCTGAATCGCAGAGAACAACAATCCCAGCTCTCAGACGAAAGGCGGAGCATGGTGGGCACAGGGGACAGGAGTGAGCGTATTCGTACCTACAACTTTCCCCAGGGCAGGTTGACCGACCATCGGATAGGCCTCACCCTTTATCGCCTCGAGACTGTAATGGAAGGAGATATAGACGAAATAATAGAGGCACTGGGGACTCATTATCAGGCACAGGCCCTGACCCAAAGCTCAGATGACAATAGTCCGGATACTCGCACAGGCCACTGAACAACTCTCCTGCGCCTGCATAGAAAACCCGCAACTTGAAGCTGAGATTCTGCTGGCCCACCTGTTGGGAAAAGAACGGATCTGGCTTCACCTCCATCCCGAGTTTCTGCTCGAAGACTCTTTAAGAGAGCAGTACATGGCCCTTGTTTCCCGAAGGGCCTTGCACGAACCCACTGCCTATATTTCAGGCCAGCGGGAATTCTGGTCCCTTTCATTTCGTGTAACCAGGGACACCTTAATACCCAGGCCCGAGACCGAGTTGATCGTGGAGATCGCCCTTGGCCTTGTCAGGCATGAAAGATGGCAAAGGCCCTTTATACTGGACCTGGGCACGGGTAGCGGCGTCCTGGCAATAACACTTGCATGTGAAATTCCAGAAGCCGCTTTAGTGGCAACAGACCTGTCCTTTAATGCCCTGGTCGTGGCACGCCAAAATGCCGAGAGACACGGAGTGCTATCCAGGGTAAGCCTGTTACAGGCAGACTGGACCGGTCCCTTCAGATCGTATGAAGCCGGCATTTATCCGCCTGGAAAAGCGGTTGCCGGCGCAGACCGGGGATTTCATCTGGTTGTCAGCAACCCGCCTTATGTGGCTGATAAGGACAGAACGCTCCTGGCAAAGGAAATAATCAATAATGAACCGGAGAGATCGCTCTTCAGCGGAAAGGATGGGCTTGGAGACATTGCAAGACTTATCAAGACCGTACCCCGTATACTTCGCAAAGGAGCATGGTTCATCTGTGAAATCGGATATGATCAGGGGAGACAGGCCATTCGGATGACCGGGGATACAGGGGCATATAAATGCGCAGAAATCAGAAAAGACTTGTCAGGTAATGACAGGGTCCTGATGGCCAAGAAGATCTGAAGAGGTTATAAACTTCCGTAGACTGTCGCTCCTGCTTAATCATTTGAGTGTCAAGCACTGCTTATTGACAGATTGGTCTGCCCTGTTATTATGACCATCCGACAGGGTTGTGACCTCAATGAATTTGCGGCTGGATTTTTGGAGATTGAAATCCTTGATCCTTCGTGCATCATTTCCTTCAGGTATGCTGGGTTAAAGGGCGTATGGCATGAGTTCGTATATTCCTGAAGACGTCCTCAGAAGTGTGCTTGAAGCTTCGGATATCCGACAGGTCATCGGAGAATACGTGTCGTTGAAAAAAAGAGGCCGGAACTGGATCGGCCTCTGTCCATTCCATCCGGATAAAGATCCTTCCTTTTCAGTCAGCGAAGAAAAACAAAAATTTTACTGTTTCGGATGCGGCGAAGGCGGAGATGTCTTCAAGTTTCTCATGAAGATGCAGGGCATGAGCTTTGTGGAAGCAGTGAAGGCCCTGGCCGACCGTTACGGTATAATCATTCCTGAAAGACCGAGATCGTCCCGGGATCAAAAGCATCGCTTGGAGGCTGAAGAATTAGTCAGTCTCAATCTGGCGGCAGCAGGGTTCTATCACCAAAATCTCCTTCATTCATCCGGGGCCGGTGACGCACGGGCATATCTTGAAGGCCGCGGCCTGAAATCCGGGATAATTTCCCGATTCCGGCTTGGCTGGGCCGATGATCGCTGGGATGGCCTTATCAATTATTTAAAGACTGAAGGATTGTCGCTGGATAAGGCAGAAAAGGCGGGACTGATCGTCTCCAGGAAGAGCGGGAAGGGGCACTATGACCGTTTCCGTGGGAGGATCATCTTTCCCATCCTCGGCAGGTCCGGAAAGGTAGTGGCTTTTGGCGGTCGTATTCTGGGAGATGGCCAGCCCAAGTATCTGAATTCTCCCGAAACACCTGTCTATAATAAGAGTAAGGTCCTTTACGGCCTGTTTCAAAACAAGGGGGCAATCAGACGGGCTGGCAGGGGCTATGTGGTTGAAGGATACATGGATCTTCTGGCCCTGGCTCAGTCCGATATAGATCAGGTCGTTGCAACACTCGGTACGGCCTTGACCGAGGATCATGTCAGGCGGTTGAAAGGACTTTGCAGGGACTGGATTCTGGTTTTTGACGGTGATGCCGCAGGGGTCAAGGCCGCCCTCAGGGCGCTTCCGTTCTTTTACAAACTGGATCTCAGGGTCAGGGTGCTTAATCTTCCCGCTGAGGATGACCCGGACAGCTTTGTCAGGCGGGAAGGCCGGAAGGCCTGGGAGTCCCTGGCAGATACAGCCGGCTCCGGTCTTGATTTTGCGATTCAGCAGGGCCTGTTGTCTTACGGAAAGGACCCGGAAGGTAAATTCAGAACATTAGAAGACGTGCTGCTGATCCTTCAATCTGTCAATGATCCTGTCAGAAAATCGCTTCTGGCAGGACATGTAGCCCAGAAAGTTGGGATAAGGGAGGAAATCCTTTGGGAACGTCTGAATGTCCGCAATTCCAGTACCGTCGTTCCCAATATCAGAAAGCGTTATGAGCCATCTGCCGGGGTCAAAACCCGCGAGTGTCCTGGAAACAGGGCGGAGGCCAAGCTGATTGGTTTCCTGCTCGGTCATCCCCAGTATATGGAAAGTTTCTTGGATGCCGGTCTTGATCTGTGGCTCGAGGTTCCATCCTTGAGGGATCTTTGGATGGCAATGTCGCATCTCTACAGCATGTCGGGGGATCTCAATCTTTCAGAGCTATATAATCAGCTTGAGCCTGTACCTGAATTGAAGGCCTTGGCCATGAGACTTTCTGCAGATCTATCCCCTTTTAAGGATAGAGAGCAGGAGATGCTTTCAGGGCTGAAGAGATATTGTGAGGGTCGTCGCAACAAGGTCTTGAGGTGGCATGTTCTGGAACAGATAAAGGCCCCTGCGGAGGCGGATGATGAAGGTCTTTTAAGGCAGTTGCTGCAGCTCAGGTAAGCATCTTCAATAACTGCAAGACCGCGCTTTGTCTGACTTGATGTCGTCTCTGCGAAAAAGGAGGGATTGATGAGGGAAGAAGGGAGTCGTGATTTGCACTGCTTGGCGGAAGCCCAGCTTTCCGATTGGGGGGAAAATGTCAAAGAACCTGTTTTTCAAGGAACAAAGAAGGCCGGCCGGAAGAGCCGGGACCGGACATGTTGGGGAAAGTATGAAGGAGAGCACGGCCTATACGGAGATATTGATCAAGATGATAAGGGCGTGCATGAGTTAATCGGCGGTTCTGCGCCGGGATTGCTTGCAGGGGATGAGTTAAAACCTGTCGAAGTTATTACTGATAGATCCGGGGATGATGTAAAGGACTTTTATCTATATGAAGGAAAGGGTGGCGGGGATGTTGACCCGGTAAAAATCTATCTCAAGGAGATGGGAGACAGGGTTTTTGGCAGGGCAGAGGAGGTCGCCATAGCAAAGGCTATGGAGGAAGGAGAGCGGGCGTTCGTAGAGGCCTCATTATCCATCCCGGATGTAGTTGATGCCTTTCTCAAGAAAGCGCGGGTCATTGTAAAGAATGTTGGTTGTGTGGCTGAAAATGATTCGGATTACATTAAAGCAAAAAAAACAGCCAATTCAGGAAGCGGGAAAGCCCACCTCAGAGATATTCTGGATGAGATCCAAAAGCTTCAGGTGAAAAATCGCAGGCTTCTGAGTTCCATAAAGCCCGGCCTGGACGATGATGCCATGGGTGCTATTAAACAGGCGCTCGCGGAAAACCGGTCTTCAATGATGAAGACCTTAGGGAAAGGGCGAATCGAAAAATGTTTTCAAGATCTGTTGTGCCAGGCATTCAACAAGGAAAAGCGGAAATTAAGCGCTGTTTCAGAAGGCGAACTTTTGGCGAGGTTCGGGCTCTGTGCCAGAGAACTGGAAAGTGTTATTTCCAGGTTCAATGAAGGAGTCAGTCTTGCCAGAGACGCCAAAAAGTGTCTTGTCTGGGCCAATCTCCGTCTTGTTGTCAGCATCGCCAAGAGATATTTCCATCGGGGTCTGCATCTTTCTGACCTCATACAAGAAGGCAACATAGGTCTTATGAAGGCCGTTGATAAATTCGAATATAAAAGAGGTTACAAGTTCAGCACCTATGCAACCTGGTGGATTCGTCAGGCGATTAACAGGGCTATTGCCGATCAGTCCAGGACAATTCGCATACCTGTCCATATGGTGGAGACCATGAACAAGGTTGTTTGGGCCACAAGTGCCCTTATTCAAGAGACCGGGAAGGAGCCCACTCCCGAGAGGGTTGCCGAGACCCTGGGATTGCCCAGGGACAAGGTATCACAGATATTAAAGATGGCCAGAGATCCCATATCCTTAGAGACTCCCATAGGAGATGGCGAAAACAGCCACTTAGTGGATTTTATCGAGGACAAAGAGGCCAAGACCCCGGATGAGACTGTCATAGGTACAAATTTAGCGGAACAGACAAGGATTGCTCTCGGCACATTAACCCCGAGAGAAGAGAAAATACTTCGAATGCGTTTCGGGATCGGAGAGCAGTCAGATCACACCCTTGAAGAGGTTGGCAGGGACTTCTTTGTTACCAGAGAGCGTATACGTCAGATAGAACAGAAGGCCTTGAGAAAGTTGAGACATCCCAGCAGAAGCCGGGGGTTGAGGAGTTTTGTAAAAAGTTAAAATCAGTTACGATCTTTTTTGTTCAATGTTCTTGGCAATGACATGATGCAGGGTTCCCGGCATAATCCAGCCCGGCCTATCCCGGCCCCATAGTCAGTCCCCAACAGCAGTCGGCAATCTTTCAGTTAAACGGCACGCTTCTTGCTTTACTAATTATCAGAGCGTGCAGGATAGACCTGCATTGTGGAATAAGACGCTCTAATCCATAAAGGAGGCGTTGTCATGAGAGAGCATTATTACTGGCACGCACCAGATACATCAGGACTGAGCGGGGAAGATGATGCCGCACGTATGGCCGAGGATTATGTATTGTCGAGTTCCGAGAAGTCCAAAGCCAGGGCCACGTCCTTGTTTATTATCCAGTCTATCGTAGCCAGACACGGGGGAACAGTTGAAATAGATCTGGCAACGTATACGCTAAACATCGATTTGCCACCCGAAGAACAGGTTGCCTGTGCACGAGAGATAGAGGAACAGGTGGGATATATGTGCCGATAGATGGCCCCCGCCGCCGCATCATATTCATGTAACAATATCCTCTATCCGTTCCTCCCAGGCAGTCTTATATTCAGCACATCTATTCTTCTCGTCCTTTATATCCTGCCTTGAACCGGTTGCCTTTTTCCGGGTTTCAAAGCTAACTCATTGCAGACCGAAAGAGGCAGTGCAATTTGGCCCGCGATCGAAACCCTGTAAAAGGCAAACCGCTCCTGCGGCAGGGGGCACGGATGGCAACCGTTCACTGGCAGGGGATATTTCTTTGAACAGTTTAACGGAAGCCCCCGTAGTTTTCTCGGCTTTTGCTGTGGGGGAAACCCCGGCTCCTGAGCGCAGCGAAGGAGAACGGGGAGGGGGCAAGACTCCCCCATGTCAAAAGCCTTAAGAAAACAAGGGGCTGAAGTGTTAAGTGAAAAGAAATATCCCCTG
>PQXD01000003.1:104582-114478 GCA_003194485.1 Deltaproteobacteria bacterium | reverse complement strand
CTGAGCGCAGCGAAGGAGAACGGGGAGGGGGCAAGACTCCCCCATGTCAAAAGCCTTAAGAAAACAAGGGGCTGAAGTGTTAAGTGAAAAGAAATATCCCCTGTCAGTGAACGGTCTGCACAGTGGACCAAGGGTTCATAAGAATATTTACTTCTTTTTGTATTCATTCCGGGCACGGCCGTGGCTCCGGAGATATTTGGGCAGAATCGCTTTTTGCAGTATATATAGATCTTAATTCAAACACTGATAATTCTTGCCTCTATGAATCTTGAGAGATAACTCATGTCTTATACAGACCTTAACCGAATTGAAATAGACCTCACGGCCATAAGCCATAATCTCGCCATTCTTAAAGGACTTTTGAAAAGTACAGGTGTTCGTATTGTGGCGGTGGTAAAATCCGATGCCTATGGCCATGGATTGATAGAGGTCAGCCAGGTACTTGAATCGGCCGGTGTGTGGGGATTTGGCATTTCAGAGGCTGAAGAGGCAATTGCTCTGAGGGAAGGAGGGATAACCGCTCCCATTCTGTTCATGTCGGGGTTACCTCCAGGAGCAGAGAAAGAGGTCCTGGCGCTTAACTTAATTCCAGGTGTAACCGACATTCATTCCCTGGACACTCTTGAGCATACTGCATCTGTGAGGGATAAAATATGCAAGGTACATCTCAAAGTGGATACCGGCATGGGGCGCCTGGGTTTTTCGCCGGATGAACTCTATCAAGTTGTTAAGGAGCCGGATCGATGGCCGCACTTGAACCTTGAAGGTCTGTATTCTCACTTATCATCTGCTGATGATCCTCTTGATCCATTTAACATGGTTCAGCTCAATACATTTGCATCAGTTTTAGACAAGGTAAAAGACATGGGATGGAGACCTTCAACTGTTCATCTGGCCAATTCAGCTGGCCTGATCCATTTTCCTTCTGCCCGTTATGATATGGTCAGGCCCGGGCTGGCCATTTATGGTTCCTATCCTGGTCCTCAAAGCGAAAAAGGCCTTGAATTGCGGCCCGCCATGAGTTTTTATAGTAAAATCATAGCGGTACGCAATTTACCCAAGGGTTCACCGGTGAGCTACGGTCACAGTTTTTTTACCAAAAGACCTTCCAGGATAGCTGTAGTGCCTGTCGGTTATGACGACGGTTATCTGCGATCCATGTCCAACAAGTCCAGGGTCCTTATCAGGGGCAGGCGTTGCCCCGTGGTTGGGCGTATTTGCATGAGGGCCCTTATGGCCGACGTTTCCGCGCTTGATGGAGCAGCTCCCGGTGAGGAAGTCGTGCTCCTGGGCAGGCAGAGAAGCGAAGTTATAAGGGTTGAAGAGCTGGCGCAGTGGGGCGGCACTATCAGTTATGAGGTCCTCTGTATGCTGGGCGGCAGGAACAGGAGGTCCTTCAAGAGGGGATAGCCGATGTTTGGCATAGGACTTCCGGAGTTGCTCTTGATTCTGGCATTGGCCTTGATAGTGCTCGGGCCGGATAAGCTTCCTCAGCTTGCCGGACAGATTGCACGTTATATAGGGGAATTAAAGAGGGCGTCAGAGGAGCTTAAAAGCCAGCTTGATATCGAGTCCCTGGGAAAAGACATAAGTCAGGCGGCAGAGGACCGGACTGAATCCGGCTGGTCCGATTTGGTCAATGGAGATTCATTGTCAGGGCAAAAAGCGGCAGATGGCCGTGAAGCCCGCAAGGATAATATCCAGGCGGAAGAACAGGAGAAAGATTACAGTAAATCGCCGTATTCTGATAACATAGGGAAAAGTGGTACGAGCAATTCCAAAGACAGCCCCTGAGTATTGTGGTCAATGAGATGTCTTTTGAGCATCTTCCATTCAGGGTACACCTTGTTGAGCTCAGGCGTCGACTGATCACCTGCTTTGTCACCATGGCAGTGACTTTTGCGATCTGCTATGCATTCTCAGACCTCCTTGTTTCCATACTTTTCTATCCGGTCCATCAGGCACTGCCTCCTGGCAGCTCTTTGGTATTTACGGCCCTCACAGAGGGTTTCATGACCTATCTCAAAGTCGCCTTCTGGAGTGCTGTCATCCTTTCCACTCCGATGATCTTGTATCAGGCATGGATGTTTGCGGCTCCAGGCCTGTATGACAAAGAGAAAAAGCTTATAAAGAGTTTTATGTTCTGGGGTACAGGCCTGTTTATTTCAGGGGGTCTTTTTGGCTACTGGGTCATAATGCCTGTTGCTTTCTCCATTACTTTAGGCTTTGCAAACCAGGGACTGGAGGCAATGCCAAGACTGCAGAGTTATATGATTTTTTCCCTCAAGGCCATCTTTGTTTTTGGTATGGTTTTCGAAATTCCATTCCTTATGGCACTTGCCACCCGTTGCGGTATCGTGTCCACGGGATATTTTTCAAGGCACAGAAGAGCCGGTTACATAGCCCTGTATGTATTGGCAGTGCTGCTTGTCCCAACGGACGTGTTCTCACAAGTGCTTATCTTTTTCCCGCTGATAGGTGTTTACGAGGCCGGGATACGGCTTGCCATGCGGTTCGGGGCGCCGGCATGATAACAATTCGCGAACAGGGGAGGGGGGCGTTTCCCGGGGTCCATGTCTTCATAACGGGGTCGTCAAAATTCGTGTGGCATGGAAGACAGAGCCCAACATAGAGTATCCTGTCAATTTCGCGTGAGTTGAAGGGCCTGAGTCCCTTTCTTGACGTGCGGACCAGGGGCCTGCCTTTTATGTCAACAAAGGCGTCCAGGGGGTGATCTGTGCCCAGGGAACCGGAAGGACCGGAAAGAGACGAGATGAACCTCCATCCATCAGGTCCGAATGATAAACTGCCTCGACCGAGCCCCAAGGTCCTGGGGTCCTGATGGCATTCCCTGCAGGGGCGCCCCGCCTTTTGCGTGGTATGAGGGTCCATCCATGAGACAGTAAGTCGCTTGAAATTACGTTTCCATTTGCCGCCTCCATCCAGGAAGGAAATAAAGTCCTGTCACCCGGGTACAAGGACAACCACTTCTCCGGTCTCGGCTTGAAGCAGGTCCTTTTCAGAAGGAATCCCCGGTCTTTCCGTGTCATGTTCAAATATCCCCAAAGGCGGATATTCATAGCGGATAAATGAACGAAACTCTTCCCACAGCCCGGGGGTCTCTTTTATCGCAATTTTATCCAGTTGGGTCTTGCTTCCGTCCATCCGGATATGACAGCCGTAGCATTGAGGCACCCATGTACTGTGGCAGGCCTGGCAAGACAGGCGACGGTGGGCGGGATGCATGCAGGCAACCGGATTCGGGGCGTGGAGCGGATGAAGCTTCTTGTTTTGCTTATTCTCAAGGAAAAATGATCCGTCTTTTTCCAGGATCTTGAGTTCGGGGAGCCCGGGTGAATTCGGTGACCTGGTGACTTGGTGATTAGAGGTCCCGTGACAGTCCCGGCATGTAACCTCCAGTTGCTTTTCGAAATGGGCATGGCGTTTTCCGTCTCCCATAATTTCTTTTTGGGTATGGCAATCAATGCAGGTGAGCCCTTTTTCGTGATGGACATCATCCTTAAATATCCTGTAAAAACGGCCGTCAGCTAATTCTCTGGATGAGAAATCACCCTCTTCATACGGGGTGCCGTAGCCCTCTGACTCAAATTTTCCCTGATAGGACAGCCCGATACGTCCACTCCGGTTGTGACACAGGACACAGTTGTCCATAGGGATGACCTTAATTATCCCGGGATGTCTCTCTTCCTTTGCCTTTTGACCTCTGTCCTTGACAAGGTGACAGGCGGTGCATCCCCCGCCCTTGTATGCCAGAAAGCTGGGAAGGCTTCTGCGCTCGACCCACAGATGGCAGCTTCCGCACAACTTCCTGTAGTAGTCAAGGGCAAGGGAGTTCATGCCGGTGTCTTTCAGTATTTTTACCGAAATGTCCTCATTGTGGTCAGATGTCTCTCCCCAGTAAAAGCGAAGTGTGCTGATGATGCCGCGATTTGTAGCCATGAGTGAGTTCTTGACCCAGGTAACCTGATTTGGGTGGCAAGCGGACTGGCCGCAGGTCTTATCTGCAAATCGAAGTTCCCCGGGATTCAGGACCATTCCCAGGTGTGCCCGTTGCTTGTCACCGGAGAGCGGATTTCCCCTATGACACACGGCACATCCCAGGATTTCCCTTCCGTGGGCTTTATCCGGTTTTTTCTTGTGGCAGGAAAGACAGAGATCCACCCGGCCGCTCAAGGTGGTTGTGACCTGCTTTACCTTGGGGTTGTTTGGACCGGACACCGCGGAAATTTTCATGTTGAACATGAAAATTAACAGCGCGGCGAGGCAGACCATAATATGGAAAGAAGATCTTTTCATAACTGCCAGGAAAGAAAAAGGGCAGCCATTGCTGCCCTGCTATTTTAATGACTGGAGCGGGAAACGGGATTTGAACCCGCGACTTCAACCTTGGCAAGGTTGCACTCTACCACTGAGTTATTCCCGCAACGAACTGCGCCTGAATAATAGAAATGGTTTCTGGAACTGTCAAGGATTTCTTCTCAAGAGCGAAATATACAGTATAATATTTACTCATATTTCAGACTTTTTCAATATAATCATGTGTGATGCGTGCATCGGAAAGAAAGACATGGAAGATAGCACTGCTAAAGCTCTTGAGGTTCCACTCGTTTTGCGGGGGGTACGCCGTGTAATTGTGCCGGTGAGTGACCGTTTAAAGTCCCTGGAATTTTACCGGGACAAGCTCGGCATGATGGCAAGGGCCCTGCCGGGTGGAACATGGGAGGTATCAACCGGGCAGACTGCCCTGCGATTCATGGAGTGTCCCCAAGATAAAGAGGGGATAACAATGACTTTTTGGCTGCCAATATGGGAACTCCTGCAGGCTCAGGACAGGCTCAGGGCTTTGGGTCTTCAAGTGAACGGCCCGTCAGAACGGCCGGGAATGGAGCAAGTGCTGACTCTCAAAGACCCTGACGGCCATAATATTGAACTGGTGGCCAGAGGCAGCCTCTCGGACCTTACGAAGTCCAGGCTCGAGTTGTCGGAAAAAAGAGGTCGGGGTCCCAGCGGTCAAACCTGGGAAAATTTCTATAATGCGGTCTCAGTTGAGGATATGCCCTGGTATACAGATTGCCTTGACGAAGATCTGATCATAGCCCTGTCGGAATATGCCCCTTTGCCCGGGCGGTTACTGGAGCTGGGCACCGGACCGGGTACGGCCGCTGCCAGGCTGGCGGCCCTGGGATACGAAGTTGTAGCTGTTGATATAGCTTCCGCTGCTATTGAGCAAGCCCGCCTTCGTTTTGGCGACTTGAACCCGCATCTTACATATAAAATAGCTGACGTCTGCCAGCCCTTGCTCCATCTCGGGAGCTTTGATTATGCCTTTGACCGTGGGTGTTTTCATGGTATTGCCCCTGAAGGGCGTGAACAGTATGTCCTTCATATTGCAGGAGTTATTCGTCCCGGCGGCAGGCTTTTTCTGAAGGTATTCAGCCGTGACGAGCCTGGAGACAGGGGGCCTTATCGTTTTACCGAGGCAGAGATAACAGAGATATTCAAAGGGACCTTTTCTGTGCTTTATGCTATGAAAAGTACATTTGGAGGTACCCTGACCCACTCTCCAAAGGGGCTATCTTTTGTCTTGGAGAGGCAACTTGCCTGATTGCTACATTTTGGGGAGATGGCGCTCTGAAGAATCTATTCAGAGCGCCCTTTTTCGTAAATATCCGGTGAACCCGTTATATCCTGCCTTGGAGCGGTTACCTTTTTCCGGGTTTCAAAGCTCACTCATCGCGGACCGGAGAGGCGGTGCAATCCGGCCCGCTACCCAAAACCCTGCAAAAGGCAAACCGCTTCTGCGGCAGGGCACGGATGGCAACTTCCGCAGTGGACTATGAGTTCACCGAATATTTACCCTTTTTCAGGATCTTACTTACCCGGCAGTCCGCTTAACGTTTGCTGCCTGAGGTCCCCTGGGACTTTGCTCTATATCAAAAGTTACCTTGTCTCCCTCCTGCAGGGAGCGAAATCCTTCTCCTTGGATAGCGCTATAATGTACAAAGACATCACCTTCGTTATCCGTTTCAATAAAACCGTACCCCTTTTTGTCATTGAACCATTTTACCCGACCTTCCATCATTACAACATTCTCCTTTTATTTTATGCTTATACTTCTTGTCAGGTGTTACTTTGGTGACTACTCATGAAATCGTTTCGCTTTGATGAAAGATCGATTTCAAATGGACCCCAAAATACCAACCCCACTTTTGTACCATATTTTTAACTACTTCATTAAAGAAAGCCATGCATCTCTCTTAAAAAAGTCTTTTACACCAGATTGAAAAGAAATAAAGACAAATTTCGTCCCAGGGTTTTGGGCCGCGGGCCGGATTGCACCGCCTCTCCGGTCTGCGATGAGTGAGCTTTGAAATCCGGAAAAAGGTAACCGCTTCAAGGCAGGATGTAACTGATTCACTGAATATTTACTATTATCTTTATGCGATGGATGGTTTGTATGGTTACCTGTAACTAGTTGCTGATTACGAGTAGCTGTCCAGGATATATTGTAGATCCAATATCCAGATCATTGATGCTGAGCAATTTGGAAAGAGACATATGGTGCTTCTTGGCGATTTCTGAGGGGTTATCTCCAGGTTTAACGAGATATGTTGTCTTCTTCTCAGATTTGGTTAGTGGTTTAACATTTGTAATTTTTAACTGTTGACCGACATGGAGACGAGTTGATGACAAATTGTTGAGCCTGCAAAGTTCTTTTGTTGTTGTGTTAAAATTCCTGGCGATAAGCCAAAGCGAGTCTCCCTTTCTCACTATGTATTTCCCGTCATGAAGACTTGCAGCATGTTTGGCTGGTACTTTCTGAGTCCTCCTGCTGACAACAGGTATCTTTAGTATCTGTCCGGTTTTTATGAAATGTTTTTTATGGATATTATTTGCCCATATAATATTCCGGACACTTGTATGATACTTGAGGCTTATAAGTGAGAGTGTTTCACCTTTTCTGACCTTGTGATACACATAGGCCTTTTGGGGTGGGGACCACTCCGGAATATCCGCGATTCTGGCAAGAAGGATTTCGCCTTTCCCTCGAGGGACTTTGATGGCATAGGCGGTATCCGGAGTGACACTATAGCGAAGCTCCGGATTTAACTCGATGAGTTCTTTAGCAGATATGTCCAGCTTGTCGGCCACCGCCTTTAAATGGACTTGCTTGTCAACCGTTACGACTTCATATGGTACCGGTCTGTCCGGTTCTCCCAGAGCTATCCCATACTTTTCCGGATCTTTTATAATATAGAGCGTGGCCAGGAATCTGGGGACATAGCGGGCAGTTTCTCTTGGAAGTTTCTCATACAGATCCCAGAAGTTATCAAGATAATTGATTTTCTGCCTGCGAATTTTCTGGAGTACTGTCCCTTCACCGCAGTTATATGCTGCGAGAACAGTAGTCCAGTCCCCAAATATCTGATGTAATTCCTGTAAATATGAAATGGCCGCGGCAGTGGATTTTGCGGGATCCAATCTTTCGTCGATCCAGGTGTCCCTGTTCAGGCCAAACTTATAGCCAGTGGAAGGAATAAATTGCCACAGTCCGAGGGCGCGGGCGCGAGATAATGCCTTTACCTTGAATCCGCTTTCGATGAGGGGCAGCCATGAGAGGTCTTCCGGCAGTCCAGCTTCTTTCAAGGCCTTAACGATTTCGTCCCTGTACTTCCCGGCACGTTTATAAGACTCTATAAAGAACTTTCTTTCACGTCCCTGAAAGTTCCTGATCTCCTGTTTTACATGGCTGTTCATGATCAGCGGGATGGCCTTGTGATTCCCGTTTACCGCGGTATACCGCGATGAATGAATTTCCAAAATTCGCTTGGAAATCATAAATCTCAGGTCTTCCTTTTGCTGGATAAATTCCGGATCGTTTTCCGGATCTACCTTCAGGATAAGCCCATAGGCCTGATCCAGGGCATCGATGGCTTTATTGAGATAACCTTCAACCCAGAATTCCTGGGATGCCTCACAGTAGTCCAGGGCAGTGTCTAAAAGATCCTGCTTTCCATCCGGTTCTTTTTTTACAGGCCTATAGTCCCTGGGGTTCTCCAGGGGTCCGGATGTATGTCCTTCTGCACTCCCGGCATCTTTCAGTTTTGATGGAGGGGTGCAGGCCGGAAGTTCTTTACCGTCCTGAACACGAGTTTCTTTTTCGGAAGTACAATTGGCAGGAAATTCATTATGGTTCACGTTTGGGACCCTGGCTGCGGAACAGCCAAAAATGAGACACAGTAAAGAAAGGAGGATTGCTTTGCTAATCCACTGGAATTTCATTGTTTATCTTTAATTTTAATACGCGCTGATTATGACCTGATTTGATATTGCTCTCCCCTTAGGGGTTTTCCAAGTCGATATTAGCAAAATATTTTCTTTTGCCAAGGCCGGATTTACAAAAAAGACTCAATAGCGTTCTGTACTGAAAGCGTTCTACCCTTTTCATGGCTTTTCAAGTAAATATTCTTATGAACCCTTGGTCCACTGTGCAGACCGTTCACTGGCAGGGGATATTTCTTTTCACTTAAGAGTCTGTCCCGCAAATATTAGTTGCAAAATGAGGCCGAATTCGGTAAAATATTATATAATTTCAACATGATAATTGCTTTTTGAGGGCCTCATGAACTACAATTTCAGAAGCTATAATCCGGAGCAACCATATCTGCTACCCCCATCTCTGGACGACTGGCTCCCCCAGGACCATCTTGCCCGATTTATATCTGAGACAGTTGATCAAATGGATCTGTCAGCATTAATCACAGCTTACAGAGCCAATGGCCAGGGAAGCGCAGCCTATCATCCGGCAATGATGGTAAAGATACTTTTATACGCCTACTGTATGGGTATTCCATCCAGCAGGAAGATTGCCAAAGCCCTGGTAGATGATGTGGCATTCAGATGGCTTGCTGCCGGTAATTTTCCAGATTTTAGAACCATATCAGAATTTCGCAAAAGACATCTCAGGGCTCTGCAGGATCTTTTTCCCCAGATACTACTTCTCTGTAAGGCTTCTGGTTTGGTAAAGGCTGGCATTATAGCCCTTGATGGCACCAAGGTTAAAGCCAATGCAAGCCTGAGCCGCAACAAAACTTATGAGCAGCTTTCCAAGCAAGAGAAGCGACTCAAGGAGAAATTGGAAGCACTCCTTGAGCAGGCAGAGAAGACAGATCAGGAGGAAGACAGGCTGTATGGCAGCAAACGTGGTGATGAACTTCCTGAGGATTTGAGTACTGCAGAAAAAAGGCTTGCAAAGATCAAAGAGGCTAAAAAATACCTGGAAGCCAGAAAAAAGGCTGAAGCCAAAAAGAGCAAGGAGTCTCATAAGAAACACGGCAGAAAATCTCAAAAGCCTGACGACACAGTGAAGCCTGAAACCAAGGTCAATATGACCGATTCTGAGAGTCGTATTCAGAAGACGTCCAAAGGTTATATTCAAGGTTATAATGCTCAGGCCGTAGCTACAGAAGACCAGATAGTTATTGCCTGTGACGTGGTGAATGAGGCCAATGACATTCATCAGCTTAAACCTATGCTGGAGCAGGCACAGCAGAATCTTTCAGAAATAGATGTTTACGCAAAGACAGTCCTTGCTGACGCAGGGTATTGCAGTGACGATAATCTTGAATACCTGGAATCCAAGGATGAAATAAACGCTCTTGTTTCAACCCGGAAAGAGCAAGAGATGAGAAAGGCCGAATCCGGCTCCAAAAATATCAGGCACCGTTCCGACAGATACAAGGCCATGGACAGGAACCTCCAAAACCCAGTCAGTCGATATATTTATGGATTTCGCAAGCGAATAATTGAACCTGTATTTGGGCAGATGAAACATTGTCAGGGTTTCCCCGGCTTTCTCTTACGTGGACTTGAGA
>PQXD01000003.1:30566-103915 GCA_003194485.1 Deltaproteobacteria bacterium | reverse complement strand
CTTTTGCAGGGTTTCGATCGCGGGCCAAATTGCACTGCCTCTTTCGGTCTGCAATGAGTGAGCTTTGAAACCCGGAAAAAGGTAACCGCTTCAAGGCAGGATATAAAGGGTTCACCGAATATTTACTTTTCAAAAGGCATATGTCAGGATAGTCGCACTCTTATATTTATGATTGACCTCGCATACTTTTATCTTTATCGATCTATCCGGCTGTTTTGTTTAGTATTCGGGAGCAGTTTTTTCTGTTTTATTCGTCCGGCGGCATTAAACGGTTCCGGATAATGCCATATCAATGAGTTGATCAAGCAGTCTGCTAAAAGGGATCCCGGCAGCCTCTGCGGCCCGGGGGAACAGGCTTGTCTGGGTCATCCCCGGAATTGTGTTGGTCTCCAGAACGAATATTTTACCGGTATCTGCGAGGATCATATCCGTACGGCTGTAAGCCCGGAGCTGCAAGGCTCTGTGGGCGGCAACGGCCAGGGCCTGGGCTTTTTCTGATACCTGACCCGGTATGTCTGCCGGGCAGATCTCCTTGGTGGCTCCGGGTAAGTACTTGGCATCATAGTCAAAGAAGGAATGACCGGAACCGGGAATGATTTCAACCACAGGGAGTGGTAAAAGATCATCCAGGCCCAGAATTCCTCCTGTAATCTCCCGGCCCTTTATGAAGGATTCAGCCAGTATCCTGTCATCCCATCGAAATGCTTCTTTTATGGCAGGACCAAGTTTGTCTTCACCCGCTACCCTGATTATTCCCACGCTTGATCCTTGGGTGCAGGGTTTGACCATGAGCGGAAGCCCCAGGCGGCTTACGATTTCTTTTGTGTTCACCTTGTTGCTGCGATGGAGGTGAATCCATGGAGCAGTGGGTATCTCAGCCTCCTGATAGATTACTTTGGCAAGGTGTTTGTCCATGGCCAAAGCGCTGCCCAGGACCCCGGAGCCTTGATAAGGTAAGCCGATGAGTTCCAAAAGACCCTGTATAGTGCCGTCTTCTCCGTACCGGCCGTGGAGAAGGATGAAAGCGACATCCAGGTGCGATCTGTCTCTGATAAGTCGGTCAAGGTCTGTGGCCGGATCATAGCGCATGATGTGGTAACGGCCCGGATCGAGCGCCCTTTCTACCTCTCGTGCCCCTGCAATGGATATCTCTCTTTCAGCAGAGTGGCCTCCACACAGGAGCGCCAGTCGTATTTTGTTTTTCTCTGACATATTTGGACCTGGTAAAATTTAGTTGAAACGTATATGAATTTCCATTTCATGACAAGATATTCAGTCGGCCCATGCTCTCTTAAGAAATATGAATGTCATGCTTGACAGGGGCTTTGCTCAAAAAGTAATTTGATAACTTAAGGATTTTCCATTATTTTAAAGGGCTTCTGCTGCAGGCGGCTAATTTATTATGAAATATTGTTCCGGTCCGGTACCTTTGACAGGATCAGCGTTTAGAAGTGTATAGAAATTGATATGAAAACAGATGAAAGATCAAGGCTGGACGGAAATTGCCGGATTATAATCAACATGGAGGCGCCGGAGGAATGCCGGATTGCTCTTCTGGAGAATGGACGTCTCGAGGCCTTTGATATCGAGACTTTCTCTCATACGCAGACAAGAGGCAACCTCTATAAAGGTCGAATAGTAAGGATAGAGCCCAGCCTTCGGGCGGCCTTTGTTGATATCGGCCTTTCCAGAAATGCCTATCTGCCCCTGGATGATATACACCCTGAATATTATGGATATTCAGAAGACAGAAAACGTATCCATGAGTTCTTGAAAAAGGACCAGGATATTCTCGTACAGATAGTCAAGGAAGAGACTCATTTAAAGGGATCTGCTGTGACAACTTATCTGTCGATCCCGGCAAGGTATCTGGTACTGATGCCGGGTACCGCTCAAGTAGGTGTATCCAGGAAGATAGAGGATGAAGAGGAACGCCAGAGGCTTAAGCAGATATTGAGGTCATGCAAGTTGCCGGAAGGTGTGGGACTTATCGCCCGGACAGTGGCTGAGGGAGTTCCAAAGGTTGAAATACGGAAGGATCTCAGATACCTGGTGCGGCTCTGGAGCAACTTGAGGAAAAAGGCGCAGTCCGCCCAGGTCCCGGCCCTGATTTATAGAGACCGGGATCTGGTAACACGGTTTCTGAGGGATTATCTCACAAGCGATGTGCGGGAGATCCTGGTAGACCGGCAAGAGGTCTATGATAACATAAAGGCCTTTCTTCGCATCATCGCCCCCCGGCAGGTAGCAACTGTACGTCTATATCAGGGAGATGTCCCCATTTTTTCACACTTCGACCTTGAGGCCAAGATAGATCAGGTATATCAATCCACGGTCAGCCTGCGTTCCGGAGGATATATTGTCATAGAACCGACCGAGGCGCTGGTGTCTATAGATGTAAATTCCGGGAAAAGTATAAGAGAAAGGGGTATAGAGGAAACGGCGCTGAAGACCAATTTGGAGGCTGCGGAGGAGATAGCCAGGCAACTGCGCCTCAGGGACCTCGGGGGAATAATAATTGTGGATTTTATCGATATGCGTAACAGGACTAACAGGCAGCAGGTGGAAAGGCACATGAGGAAATGCCTCAAAAGAGATCGTGCCAGGACGGAAATTGCCAGGATTTCACGGTTTGGTGTGCTTGAACTGGTGCGCCAGAAGATACGCTCTCCTGTCCAACTGGGCAGTTATTGCTCCTGTCCCTATTGTCATGGAAGAGGGGTGGTGAGGTCTGTGGAGGCCATTGCGCTGGCGGATTTGAGAAAAATCAGTGCATATCTGGCAGATGGTCGTGAAAAGAATCAGGGGCGGCTCGTGCTGGAGGCGTCGCCCCGGGTTGTCTCATATTTGCTTAACCGCAAGCGTTCAGAACTCTGCAACATAGAAAAGAATTTTGGTATTGAAATCAGGGTGGAAGTCAATCCGGAACTCGGGCTGGAGGAGCATAAACTGTATTCGGAAACCGCTGAGACCGGTCAGGGTTTGGGTAACCGTTCAGGGGTTCAAGATTCAGGGGTTAGGGTTCAGGGTTCACCGAAAATTTGAACTGTTGATTCGTGAGTTTTGAAAAGTAACCCTGAACGGTGAACCTTGAACCCGTGAACGGTTATTAGGAATGTACAGGTTCACACTAAGGATCATTATATGCCTGATAAATCAAAAAGTTTGTTTTTTGAAGTCCCGGAATATCTCGCAAGTCTAGTCCCTTATCCACCAGGTAAGCCCCTGGAGGAACTCAAAAGGGAGTATGGTATAGAGGATCCTGTCAAGCTTGCCTCTAATGAGAATTCATTAGGGCCTTCACCAAAGGCCCTGGATACCATGAGGAGTGCCATGTCTTCTCTTCACCGCTATCCTGATGGCAGCGGTTACTACCTCAAGGAGAAGCTTGCCCGGCTGTTGGGAGTGTCTTCCGGGGAGATAGTGCTTGGCAACGGATCCAACGAGTTGATAGATTTTTTGACAAGGGTTTTCATACGACCGGGGTATGAAGCCATAAGCAGTGATCCGAGCTTTCTGGTATATTGCAAAATGGTGCAGGCCGTAGGGGGGAACAACGTAGTCATTCCTCTTTCAGAGTATTGCCACGACCTTGAAGGCATGTCACGGGCGGTTACACCAAAAACCCGCCTGATCTTTCTGGATAATCCCAACAATCCCATGGGAACAGTCATTCACCGGGAAGATTTTGATGCATTTCTGGAAGACCTCCCGGATCATGTCCTTGTAGTCCTGGATGAGGCCTATAAGGAGTTTGTGAAGACTGGGCATACGCCGGATGCAATTGAGTATATGAAGCAGGACAGGAGGATTATAGTCCTTCGTACTTTTTCAAAGGCCTATGGTTTGGCCGGACTTCGAGTGGGCTATGGGGTTATGGACAGGGAAGTGGCTGAATACCTGGAGCGGGTCCGGCAGCCTTTTAATGTCAACACCATGGCACAGGTAGGGGCACTGGCAGCCCTTGATGACCAGGAGTACCTTAAAAAGACCGTTGATACCGTGTGGCAGGGCATGGATTTTCTCACGGAAAGGATCGAGGAGTTAGGATGCAGGGTAATGCCCAGTGAGACCAACTTCATTCTTGTAGACGTGGATAGGGACGCCAAGAGTGTTTATGAGAAAATGCTCAGGGAGGGGGTCATCGTGCGGGCAATGACCGCATATGGTTTACCCAGCCATATCCGGATTACCGTTGGTCTCCCTGAGGAGAATTTGCGTTGCGTTGAGGCCCTGCAAAGAGTTCTGAAGGGCTGAGTTGGAGGAATAATTATGGCCAGACCCCCTAAATGGCGAAGAGTCGACCAGGAACCCGCAGTGACCTATTTTAAGCCGAGGGGCATACCGTTGCGTGCTCTTGATGAGGTCGTCCTTACTGTTGAAGGTCTCGAGGCGCTGCGTCTGAGTGATATAGAGGAGATGGATCAGGGCGCTGCTGCCCTGCGGATGGGCATTTCCAGACAGACTTTCGGACGGATTCTGACAACAGCCAGGAAGACGGTATCTGCGGCGGTAGTAAAGGGTATGGGACTGCGCATAGAGGGGGGTAATTATATCCTGAGTCGAAGGGCGCATCCAGATGTTGGGGGAGAGGCCTCATAAACGCTGATTTATTTTTTGCGCCGGATGGACTAATGAACATCGAACATCGAACGTCCAACATCGAATGTTGAATCATTTCTGGGTTGTATTCCCCGCCCCTCGCGGCATTCCTTGCAGTTCAAGATACCCCGTCCGCTTGCGGCGGGGTAGTTCATTAGCTGTTGGCTGTTCGGTCTTGGATGTTTGTTTTTCATTCGATGTTGGATGTTGGACGTTCGATGTTCGATGTTCATCTTTCAAAATAGGGCTAAGATCCCGGGCCCCCCAACGCGTAAATGCGCCCTGAGATGAAGATGTTAAGGGCCTGGATAAAAGGCGCTCTTCAGGGCTGCTGTCTCTACCTGCCAGGTGATTCTCTGCCGCCGTTCCTCTCCGGGGTCAAGCCTCAGTTCTTGATGGGCCATGATGGAAATGGCCTGGGCTGTTTTTTCGTAACCGCTCTCTGACTGGGCTATGGTATTTACCGGGAATCCCCAGATAGTGCTGTCCCGGCCAAATTCGATATGGAGTTCGGCGCCTGTTGCCCGATCCGCAAATGTTATCTTGCCCCCTGTCTGCTCCCAGGGAGAGCTGAAATCCAGTTCTTGTCCCTCTATGAGGATTTTCCCGTTTCCCAGGGCCAGAAATGCCGGAAAGATATTCCATTCTATACCGAATCGGCAGTTTATATGGTCAGTAGAAGCGTTTTTAAGGGCGTATTTGCAAGTGATTGTCAGGCCCCTGTTCTTGAAAATGAAACTCTTGGTCAGACGAACGGGCCTTTTGGGTGAGCCGGGTATATAGAGACCTCCATCTCTCACCAAAATAAGAGTTCCAGCGTCGATCTTGTATTTATAGGGCTGATTGGCGAAGTCTCCCCATTCCCTGAAATCGCACTTCTTGAAATCACCGAGGACGGCCGTTGGGTCGAAAAGGTGATCTATGAAGGAATTCCTCCTGTACCAATCATATGTAAGCTCATCCAGCATGGATTGGTCCACGGCCTTTGTAAGCTTGTGGATGCTTGAGACACCTTTATTTTCGTATGCGCCATTCTCCGGGATTTCTCTCAGTGCCTGATGGTATGCTTCAGGCCTCCTGGTCAGGGTATTACCATAGTTGTTGGGAGGATCGAGCAAGGAGAATTCAACTAACTGTCCACCAGAGTGCGGTTCAAAGACCAGGCAGACATCTCCGGACGAAACGATTACCTCCTTGAGGCCGTCTTTATTAATATCCGATTCCTCTATTGAGAGGTCCTGTCTTCTGCGGAGTCTGGCCTCGGCCTTCAGTATTGATTGCCACACGGCATTTCTTAAATGCGGAAGATAGAGGCCGCCGAAGATACCATGCCAATAGGCGTCATTACACTGGGCTGAAAGGATACAGTCCCTGGCCTGTCTGTCGAGTGAGCGGGCATTAAGGCTCATCCGGCTCAAAGCCGCGGCCCGTTTATGCATGTGGTTTGATTCAGGGTACTTTACAAAGAAATTTTTCCAGTGTCCTCCACGCAAAAAGGGCCTGTAGGCCTCTTTGGCTTCCGGACCCAGGGACTTTATCAACTCCTGCAGCTTCAGAATGCTGTCTGCCTGTAGGGCCCACTGCTCCATCTCCTCATAGGATGCGTCAGGAAGATAGCAGATACCTGATGCAGGCACCTTGTCCATGACCTGTGAAAATGTGGTCCAGTCAATAAATTCTTCCTTCCAGCGGGAAGCGGACTCAAGAAAGTTCTCAAGCCATCCGTCTTCGTAAACCCATTTGCGAGTCCCTGGCCAGGCGCCGAATTTCTCACCATCGTCTGCATAAATAGCCATTTTCCCTCTTGCAGCAACCTGCCTCAAGTATGCCTCAAGCTCGTTCATTGGCAGAAAAGGGATAAGATAACGCAGGGTCTCATCTATTGGGAAAACTGCCAGGGTCTTTCCGCCAGATTCTGTCAGATAGTAGCCGTGGAGATCTTCTTTATGGAAACCCGTTACAAGGAAGTGCCGGTCATCTACGATGACAAACTGGATCCCCGAATCTATCAGATCCTCAATTATCTGGTTTTCCCATACCCTCTCTGTCAGCCAGAGTCCTTTGGGACGTTGCCCGAAACGCCGCTCAAGGTATTCACTGAGCTTCAGTATTTGCTCTTTTCTGTCCTTCCTGGATATGCTGGCAAGGACCGGTTCATAAAAACCGCCGCCTAAAAGCTCTGCCTGCCCTTCATCTGCCATGCCGCCTATGAGGTCGATAATTGAAGTGTCGTTGTCTTCCCACCAGGAAAGAAGGGTTCCGCTGACATGGATGGAAAGTGAAAGCCAACGAGCCCTGGAGACGGCCTGTAGAAAAGGACGATAACATGTACAGGTCAATCTCTCTATAACATGGTGGAAGTTGCCGAGGGGTTGATGGTTATGGAGACCGAAGAGCACAGGCAGCCTGGACATAATTAAAGCATCCTCCTTGAGTAATGATTTCTGGTTAACAGCAGCAAGCCCGGGTGTCAAACTAAAATCCATTTATATGTTATGACTATTGAGTTAGCTCCGCATCATATGCTAATTGTAACGGATTATTGGATGATTATCCCTTGGAGTGACTTGCGGAAGTCCCGCAGTTTTCCTGGCTTTTGCAGTATGGGAAACCCTGGCTCCGGAGCGCAGCGGAGGAGAGCAGGGAGGGTCCCATGCTGCAAAAGCCTCAGAAAACAAGGGATGAGAGCATTGGAGGGACAAGGGATGATTATCCAATAATCAAAGACTATATATCGAAACGGAGCTAACTCAATAGTTATAATTATATGTTTTACTTGATTGAGATAGTCTTATTTGTTATCACTGGAGCCCATTTTAGACCTGTTTTATTTTATTAACATGGCTGAAGCTCAAAAAACACCATTAAGGTCTGCTGATGGCAGAGAACCTTCATCTTCTCTCAGGCTGGGTGATGAAACTCCGGTTTTGAAAATTGATGGCCTTAGAAAGACATTCGTGAACAATGGGCTCAGGGTGGAGGTGCTGAAGGATCTCAGGTGTTCTATTTACTCCGGTGAAATTGTCGGGGTGGTTGGGGCTTCAGGGGTCGGTAAGACCACCTTTCTTCACATAATGGGCACTCTGGATTGTCCCACCGGCGGCAAGGTTCTGCACTTTGGAGAGAATGTGTTTTCCTGGAGTGATACCAGACTTTCCAGGTTCCGCAATGAAGAACTTGGATTTGTCTTTCAGTTTCATCACCTCTTGCCGGAGTTTTCCGCCCTTGAGAATGTTATGATGCCATGTCTTGTGTCCGGGGCATCCAGGCCCAAGTCCATGGAAATGGCAAAAGATATACTGGCTGAAATCGGGCTTGAGAAGAGATTTGATTACCGCGTTGGTCAGCTCTCAGGTGGTGAGCGGCAGCGGGTGGCACTGGCAAGGGCCATGGTAAAAAAACCAAAGTTGCTGCTTGCTGACGAACCTACAGGAAATCTCGATGAAAGGACCGGAGAGAAGACCGCGGAATTGATCTTTGCTTTAAACAGACGCTACGGTACAACCGTGGTGATTGTCACCCATAATCTGGCATTGGCAAGCCGTATGGACCGATGTATCGGTTTGGCAGAGGGCCGGGCTGTTGAGCTCAATGCCTCTGAGCTTCAGGATTTTGGCGTGGGACGTATATCCTGAGTTTTAGATGACACAATGAAGCGGAAAAGAGTAAATGAAAACCCCTAATGTCATGCGAAGACCGGCAGTCTTTACGTGCAGATCATTTTATTTGTCTGTCATATGTCTTGTCTTATCTCTGTGTTTTCAATTTATTTTGATCTCTGGTACCATGGGGAGCATTTCCCGTCCATCTGCAACCATTCTCGGGGCCTCCCTGGCTTATTACGGGCCAAAAGATACGTACTTCCTGGCAGATAAGATACGGGACGGACTTTCCAGACGTCTTGAGTCTCATGGATATACGGTGCTTCTGTCAAAAGACAGGCCGCCCGAGTCTTTGGATGATGTCATTAAGGACGGAAAGGCCCAACAGGTCCAGTTTGTATTCTATGGGAGTATTAGCTGCCTTGGAGAGTGGCTGGGCCTGAATTTGAGGCTCCTTGACCTGAAGGATGCTGACAGTAAACCTGAGATCCTCTTTGCTAAAGGTGACAGGCACGAGATCGGTACGCTTCTGGACCAGATGGAGGCCGAGATGATAAGGGTTCTGGCCGCACCTTACCTGGTGGCTGAGGTATATGTCAGTGGTAACAGGAGGGTGGATACCGATGCGATCCTGCAGGTGACAATGACCAGGGCAGGCGATCTCTTCGACCCCAAGATTATCGCCTCCGATATTAAGAGCATATATAAGATGGGTTATTTCAATGACGTGCAGGTGGATGTCAGCGAAAGCCCTTCAGGTCGCATAGTGACCTTCATACTGAAAGAAAAGCCTGCCATAAGGCAAATAAAATTTTCCGGCAATAAAGAAATTTCAGAGGAAAAGATTCGTGAGGTAATAGATCTTAAGCCATATACTGTTGTTCAGGAAAAGACCCTCCAGGAAAATGCCGAGAAGATCAAGGCCCTGTATATGGAAAAGGGTTATATCGGAACCAATATTCTGGCCTCAGTAGAGCCGGTATCAGAGCAGGCAGCCGATGTGGTCTTCGAGATTACGGAAGGAGAGCAGGCCCGCGTCAAGGCCATCGAATTCCAGGGTAACCATACCTTTTCAGACAAGGAATTAAAAGGCTTGCTGGAGACATCTGAAAAAAGACCTCTCTGGATTCCTTCCTGGAGCAATATCGTGGCCCTGTTTAAGGGGGATCAGGCGGTCTTGAAGGAGGATGCCCTGGAGAGAGATCTGGGAAGGATTGCAGCCTATTACCACAATCATGGTTACGTGGATGCCAAAGTGGGCCGACCTGCGATCCGGAGGGAAGGTGCCTGGCTCTATATCACGATTCCAATAGAAGAGGGAAGTCGCTATGGAGTGGGTCGGGTAGGCATAGAGGAGGATTTTTTCAAGGATAAAGAAATGCTCTTAAGCGAGCTCAAGATCACTCAGGAGCCTTTTTTCAGCCAGCAGATACTTCGCCAGGATATATTGAAACTTACGGATCTGTATGCAGATGAAGGTTTTGCTTATGCCGATATTACTCCGAGGATCGAAAAGGACCGGGAGAAAAAGCTGGTAAACATAACGTTGCTGGTCAATACGGGACCGAGTGTGAAGTTTGAGCGGATAGAAATAGTCGGGAATACAAGGACCAGAGATAAGGTCATCAGGAGGGAGCTCAGGGTCAAAGAGCTTGAGCCCTTCAGTGCTTCCGGATTCAGGAAGAGTACTCAGAGGCTGAAGAGGTTGGGTTATTTTGAGGATGTAAATCTCATTCCCAGTAAAGGGAGCAGCGAGGAATATATGGACCTCAAGGTAGAGGTCAAGGAGCAGCCTACAGGCACCTTCAGCATAGGGGCAGGATACAGTTCAGTGGAAAATTTAATGCTCATGGGGGAGATCAGCCAGAGGAATTTTCTTGGGAAGGGTCAGTCTCTGAGCTTCAGGGGTGTAATTGGCTCGGAGACCAATCGATATTCACTGAATTTTGTAGAGCCCTATTTCAGGGATACCAGGCTGTTATTGGGTGCTGAACTATACAATTGGCAGTACGAGTATGATGATTACACAAAGGACAGCAAGGGAGGTGCGGTGCGCTTTGGCTATCCTCTGACTGACGATCTCAGCATGTTTGTTAAGTTGAGAATGGATGATACTGATATTTCGGACTATTCTGATAATGCCTCAACAATCATATTGGACTCACTTGATATCCATACCACCAGGTCTATAAGCACCGGTTTCACCTATGATACAAGAGACGACTACTACAATCCTGCTCATGGCTGGAACAGCAAGGCCTCGCTTGAATATGCAGGAGGACTCCTGGGTGGTGACAGCGCTTTTGTCAAACTGGAAGGCAATATCGGATATTATCATCCCATCTGGAAGGCCGTCATCGGTCACTTGAGGTGTGGAATCGGATACGTTTCCGAGGGAGGCAACGGCAAACTTCCTATCTATGAAAAATTTTTCCTGGGCGGAATAGACTCTGTCAGGGGTTTCAAGTATGGTCGTATAAGTCCTGTTGATCCGGATACAGGAGATCGCATTGGCGGTGAATACATGGGTTTTACACAGATTGAGACCATTTTCCCCATATTGAAAAACATGGGTCTGAACGGGGTATGCTTCCTGGACATGGGGAATGTCTGGAAAAAAGACAGCGCTTATGACCTGAGCGATTTACGCAAGTCCGTGGGTTTTGGCGTGAGGTGGCTTTCTCCCATGGGACCTCTTCGCATAGAATGGGGCTACAATATAGATAAAGAGGAAGGGGATGACACAAGCAATTGGGAGTTCAGGATGGGAGGAAGCTTCTGAATTGCATGATTTATTGACTGATGGACCATGAAGACCCTCGGAGAAATAGCGCTCTTGATCAAAGGAGACCTGAAAGGACCAGGGGATTTTCCTGTATCAGGTATTCAGGCCCTGACGGCTGCGGGTCCGGACGAAATAAGCTTTGCTGCCGGACCCCGTTACAGGGAAGACGTGGAAAGGAGCAGGGCAGGGGCCATGATACTTCCAAAGGACTGGCCTTACCCGCTGGATCGTCCCTCTGTTCTGGTTGAAGATCCGTATCTCGCCTATGCCTTAACAGCATCTGCATTTTCGGATAAGCCCTTCAGTGCCCTGGGAGTGAGTTCAGAGTCCCATGTGGGCTCGGGATGTGAAATAGACCGGAATGTCAGTATATATCCCGGAGTGTACATAGGTGATTGTGTGCATATTTGCCCGTATGTGACACTCCATCCCGGAGTGTATGTGGGGAATGATGTATGTATTGAGGAAGGAACGACCTTGTATCCCAATGTGGTAGTTTATGAGGGCTGCCGCATTGGTAAAAGGGTGGCAGTACATGCAGGGACGGTGATCGGAAGCGACGGTTTCGGTTATGCCAGGCGTGGCGAATACCATGTAAAGATTCCCCAGATTGGCATTGTAGTGATAGAGGACGATGTAGAGATAGGCGCCAATTGCACCATAGACAGGGCAGCCCTGGGAGAGACCCGCATAGGCCGTGGCACCAAGATTGACAATCTGGTACAGGTTGGCCACAACGTGTCTATAGGTGCCGGGTCTTTGATTGTGGCCCAGGTCGGTGTTTCAGGGAGTACCCGTCTGGGCAGGGGAGTAGTGCTGGGAGGGCAGGTCGGTTTAGTGGGCCACATAGAATTGGGAGATCGGGTCATGGTAGGTGCGCAATCAGGAGTTTCCAGAAGCGTGGCAGCCGGTGAGGCGGTCTCAGGGACTCCTGCAATGCCTCACAGGTTGTGGTTAAGGGTCGGAAGCGCCCTCAAGCGCCTTCCGGAACTGGTAAAAGAGGTCCGCGATCTTAAAGGACGCATAGACAGACTTGAAGACAAATTATTAGGAGAGGGAAATGGAAAAGATGCATAGCCAACTCCGAATACAAGAGATATCTGCCCTCTTGCCTCACAGGTATCCGTTCCTGTTGGTTGACCGGGTTTTAAGCCTTGAGCCGGGTGCAAGCATCAAGTCGTTTAAGAACGTTACTATAAACGAGCCCTTTTTTCAGGGACACTTTCCCGGAGAGCCTATTATGCCCGGGGTCCTTATCCTGGAGGCCATGGCCCAGACAGGGATCATTTTTGCCAAGAATACCGACCCCGAGGGTCTTGAGGGTAAGCTGCTGGTGTTTGCAGGGATGGATGGGGTGCGATTCAGGAGGTCAGTTGTGCCCGGCGACCAGTTGATTATGGAACTGAAACTCATAAAACGCAAATCCATGGTGTGGAAAATGGAAGGTACTGCATCCGTCGATGATAAGGTTGCGGCCGAGGCTGTACTTATAGCAGCCATTCAATAAATTCGGCATCCTTCACGGCGAGTCAAAAGTAGTTTACACTTTGTTGATCTTGTATTTTGCAGTGAAACTGGAAACTGGAAATTGGAAATTGGGGAAAACACAAAGATGTAGATTCATTACCTAATTTCTAATTTCTAATTTCCAGTTTCGATATTGGACAATCTGATGATTATCGAGAGAGATATACACCCGACAGCCATAATTTCTCCTGATTCGGAAATTGCGGAAGGAGTAAAGATAGGGCCTTATGCGGTTATAGGGCCTGAAGTCGAATTGGGGCCGGAGACTGAAATAGGCCCGCATGCCATAATAGAGGGCCGGACTCGACTCGGAGAAAAGACGAAGGTTTTCCAGTTTGCCTCTATTGGCGCCCCTCCCCAGGATCTGAAGTACGGTGGCGAGCCCACGAGGGTCGAGATCGGCGACCGGACCATAATCAGGGAATTCGTCACAGTCCACCGCGGGACTCACGGCGGAGGCGGCGTTACGAGAGTCGGAAGGCAGTGCCTGCTCATGGCTTATTGTCATGTGGCACACGACTGCAAAGTCGGAGACAATGTGATCATGGCAAACGGGGTTACTCTCGGGGGACATGTGGAGATAGGAGAGCACGTCATCATTGGTGGACTGTCGGCCATACATCAGTTCTGCCGAATCGGGGCCTATGCCTTTCTGGGCGGCATGTCAGGCGTAAATAAGGATATACCTCCTTATGTGAAGTACTGGGGTCAAAGGGATCATCTCTATGGCCTGAATATGGTCGGGTTGAGACGGCACGGGTTTCCAAGGGAGGTCATCGAGGCCTTGAGGGATACTTATAGAATGGTGTTTCAAGGGAATGATGTGGTAAGTGAAGCCCTTGATGCAGTGGAGGTCCGTTTTGGAGGCATGCCCGAGGTGAAGAGATTTACCGTATTCATCAGGTCTTCCAGAAGGGGCGTGCCCATGGCCTCCAATGGAGAAGAAGAACTTTGATGCAGGATCATCCTTTGGGGCTCGTGGCAGGGGGAGGGCAGTTCCCGCTGTTATGCGCCAGGGCCGCCAGGAAACAGGGCCGCAGGGTAGTGGCAATAGCTCATAACGGGGAAACGGATGCCCTGCTTTCAGAGGAGGTGGATCAAATTGAATGGGTTTACCTGGGGCAGTTGGGCAAGCTTATAAAGACGCTAAAAAAAGCAGGGGCATCAGAGGCCATATTTGCGGGTTCTATAACCAAGACCAGGATATTCAGGGATGTCCGCCCTGATCTCAGGGCTATCGACCTGTGGAGACGCCTGGGCAACAGGCTGGACGACAGGATATTGAGGTCCGTTGCCGCTGAGCTTGAACAGGAAGGCATCCGGGTTCTTCCCTCCACTTTTTTCTTGAAAGAGCTGCTTGTCCCCTCCGGCGTGTTGACCCGCTGCAAGCCCTCAGAGAGCCAGTGGAAAGATATTCATTTCGGCTGGAGGCTCGCAAGGGAGATAGGGCGCCTTGACATAGGCCAGTGCCTGGTAGTCAAGGACCGTACCGTGCTGGCCGTTGAGGCGATTGAAGGTACGGACCGGACAATCCGGAGGGGCGGGCAGCTGGGCGGGCCGGATGCGGTGGTGATAAAGGTCTGTAAACCCGCACAGGACACCAGGTTTGACCTTCCTTCCGTGGGGGCCGGAACCATTGAGCAGATGGTTCGGGTCAAGGCGTCTGTCCTGGCCGTGGAGGCCGGCCGCACACTGTTTTTTGACAGGGATTCTACCATTGATACGGCTGACAGGTCGTCAATAGCCGTGGTTGGCGTTAAAGGAGATACAGGGCATTGATTCGGACAGCGGTTATAGGAGCGGGATATCTGGGGCGATTTCATGCACAGAAGTATGCGCAGATGGAGGGAGTGGATCTGGTTGGAGTCGTGGATCTGTCTCTTGAGCGTGCACAGGAGGTGGCAAAGGAGGCGGGGACCAGGGCCTGCACAGATATACATGAGGTGATAGGCAGGATCGATGCGGCATCGGTGGTAGTTCCCACTATTCATCATCACGAAGTTGCCAAGATACTGTTTTCCCATGGTGTGCACTGCATGATTGAAAAGCCCATCTCTGCCACTGTGGACGAAGCGGATGAGCTCATTGGCCTGGCAGCAGAGAAGGGTTTGATACTCCAGGTGGGCCATTTGGAGCGATTTAATCCTGCCATAAAGGTGCTTGAGGCAAAGGTGACGCATCCCCTCTTTATAGAGGTCCACAGGCTGAGCGGATTTAAGGACAGGGCCACTGACGTGGATGTGGTCCTGGATCTGATGATTCACGATCTGGAGATAATCCTGGCCCTGGTAAGCTCGCCTCTTAAAGAGATAAGGGCAGTGGGTGTGCCGGTACTTACTCAAAAGGTGGATATTGCAAACGCGCGGCTCATCTTCGAGAATGGATGCACTGCAAATCTTACGGCAAGCCGTATTTCTCTCCAGGATATGCGCAGAATCAGGGTATTTCAGCCAGGGGCATATATATCTGCGGATTGCGCGGAGCGCAAGAGCCTGATTGTTACCAGAGACTTAAGCGCAGGCCCAATGGCTGCCATCAGACCTGAATTCAAGACCCACGAGGGGACAGACATGCTCTATGATGAACTCGTGTCATTCGTAAGAGCAGTGCAGGGCCTTGAAAAACCCAAAGTTACAGGAGAGGCGGGAAGGAAGGCGCTCAAGCTTGCCCTGGATATAAATGCCCGGATTATGCAAGGGCTTAATACCTTGAAACTTGAAGTTGGAAATCAGAAATTTGGCAGAGATGAAACCAGGAATTAGTGGGTGCAGGTATTTATCATAGCCGGGGAGCCCTCTGGCGACCTTCATGGTTCAAACCTCATCCGTGCCCTTAAGACCAGGCTTCCACAGGCAAGATTTGTAGGCATAGGTGGCCCGAAAATGGAGGAGGCAGGGCTGGAGCTTCTTTTTTCAAGCTCTGAGCTTGCGGTGGTTGGTGTGGTCGAGGTCGCCGGTCATATTGGGCCGATTTTAAGGGCCTTTGGCCGTACTACAGACTGGCTGCGCAAAGAGAGACCGGATTTACTCATTCTTATAGATTATCCGGAGTTTAACCTCCAGGTGGCCGCCAAGGCAAAGAAGCTGGGTATTCCCGTTTTTTACTATATAAGTCCCCAGGTATGGGCCTGGCGTAAGGGCAGATTGAAAAAGCTTCGCCGTCTGACAGATCGAATGGCTGTCATTTTGCCGTTTGAGGAGGCCTTTTTCAGGTCTCACGGCATGAAAGCGAGATTTGTAGGCCATCCCCTTCTTGACGTGGTCAAGGCCCGGGTCTCCAGAAGCGAGTTTTGCAAAAAGGCGGGACTCAATCCGGAAAGGCCGGTAATAGGACTCGTCCCTGGCAGTCGAAAGAGCGAGGTCTCGAGGTTATTTCCCGTGATGGCAGGTGCTGCCCGGAGGATGCTTAAAGACGGGCGGGATGTCCAGTTTGTGCTACCGCTTGCACCATCGCTTGATCCCGGAACTCTGGAACCATTTATTTATCAGGTTACCGAGTCAGTGACCACGGACCAGCACAGACGAACACAGACGGATGGATCACCCGACCACCCGATTATTCGAATGGTGAGGGGCCAGACCTATGATGCCATAGCCGCTTCCGACCTGATACTTGCGGCCTCAGGGACAGTCACCCTTGAGGCCGCTATTCTGGGCACTCCCATGGTGGTCACCTACATGGTGTCCCCTGTTACATATTTTCTGGGAAGATGTCTCGTAAAAGTCCCTTTTGTGTCCCTTGTAAACCTGGTGGCAGGACGCCGGGTAGTACCCGAGATACTCCAGGGGGATGTCAGTGCCGGGCGGCTCTCTCATGAGGTACTGTCTCTTTTCGGGGACAAAGCCGCAATGGAGAATATGATCAGGGATCTGAAAGAGGTAAAAAATGCCCTGGGTAAACCAGGGGCGGCAGAGAGGGCGGCAGACCTCGCCATGGATCTCATTCAGGGTCCTTGAGTGCGGCCTGGCTATGGGTAATTGAGCCATTGGAAAAACGTCCGGCAGCAATTAATCTGATATGGCTTTTTATGATTCTCCTGGCTACAGTGGTCGCCTCCTACAACGGCAGAATGAAGCAACTGGTCGATGCTTCGTTCGAATCCGCAAAAAATTCCGTTAACCTGGCGATTGGCTTGATCGGGGTTATGGCACTGTGGCTTGGTCTTATGAAAGTCGCTGAAGCCGGTGGCTTGATGCGTCTGATCGCCCGTGCCATCCGTCCTGTCATGTGCCGTCTGTTTCCTGATGTGCCTGCCGAGCATCCGGCCATGTCGGCCATGATTATGAATATGTCCGCCAATGCCCTGGGACTCGGCAATGCAGCCACGCCAATGGGAATCAAGGCGATGATGGAATTAGACCGGCTGAATCCGAACAAGGGTGAGGCTACCAATGCGATGTGTCTTTTTTTGGCGATTAATACGTCGAGCGTCACGATCCTCCCGTTGGGCGTAATCGGAGTGCGGGCGGCCGCCGGTGCCGCAGAGCCGGCTTCCATTCTTATTCCTTCGCTTGTTGCAACGATCTGCTCTACCACAATGGCCATTATTGCCTCAAAGGCCTTTGTTCGTTTCAGCAGACACAAAACACCCATAGAAACAGTAAGCAAAGATCCCGGTGATACGGAACAGGACCCTGTTGCGGTCTGCAATGGAGAAAAAGAAGCCGATGGAGAACTTAACCCGCCCGGATGGATCGGCAGGTGGGCGGTCATACTGACCGTCCTTGCCTTTGCAGGCGGAGCCGTATTTCGTCTAACTGCCGGCACTGATTGGCGGGACCTGGCAGGAGAGATCCTCTCCTACTGGCTGGTCCCTGTAATTATGTGCAGCCTTCTCCTGTTTGGTTATTTTCGGGGTGTCAGGGTCTACGAAGCCGCTACCACAGGTGCAAAGGAAGGATTTCAGGTAGCAGTAAAGATTATCCCGTTTCTTGTGATGATCATGGTTGCCATCGGGATGTTTCGGGCCTCGGGTGCTTTTGACCTTATGGTATCAGCGTTCCAACCGCTCACATCAATGATCGGCATGCCGGCAGACGCCCTTCCCATGGCCCTTATGCGGCCCCTTTCCGGCTCCGGGGCGTTTGGAATCATGAGTGAGATAGTGAGCCATGCCCCGGACAGCTTCTCATCCTTTTTGGTCTCCACAATGCAGGGCTCCACGGAAACCACTTTCTATGTCCTGGCAGTATATTTCGGTGCCGTCGGTGTGGTTCGGACCCGGCATGCAGTAGCGGCTGCCCTGCTTGCAGATATGACAGGAATTCTGATGGCGCTCGTTATGTGTCACATAATGTTCTAAGGCGAATAATTTGAAAAACAGAAAAAAGCGCGGTAAATATTCGGTGAACCTGTTATATCCTGCCTTGAAGCGGTTACCTTTTTCAGGGTTTCAAAGCTCACTCATCGCGGACCGGAGAGGCAGTGCAATCCGGCCCGCGGTTGAAACCCTGCAAAAGGCAAACCGCTCCTGCGGCAGGGTGCTGATGGCAACTCCGAAGCACAATGGACTTAAACCGATTACAGGGTGCTTCTTTTGGAAACGATTTGCGTTAGCCCTTGTAGTTTTTTTGGCTTTTGCAGAACTGGATACCCCGGCTCCGGAGCGCAGCGAAGGAGAACGGGGAGGGTCCCGGGCTGCAAAAGCCTCAGAAAACAAGGGGCGAGAGCATGTTGGAAAAAGAAGCACCCTGTAATCGGTTTACAATAAAACAGCCTCTTCCACAGCGAGGTCTTGTCTCGTATATAGATACCGGGCCTTGGGGCACAGGAAGGGGCATTGGAATCTGAACTATAACAGGGATTTTTTATGATAGATAGATACAGCCGGCCTGGAATGGCGGCCATCTGGACCCCGGAGAACAAATACAAGACCTGGCTTGAGGTAGAGATCCTTGCGGCAGAGGCATGGGCTGAGCTCGGAGTAATACCGAAAGAGGCTGCAGAGGACATAAGGGCCAGGGCCGCCTTTGAGCCGGAACGGATAGCCGAGATCGAGGAAAAGACACGTCACGATGTGATTGCCTTTCTTACAAACGTAGGAGAGCACATAGGTCCGTCTGCCCGGTATCTGCACTGGGGCCTTACGTCATCCGACATGCTGGACACGGCAATGGCCGTATTATTCAGGCAGGCCATGGAAATCATCCTTGATGACGTGGACTTACTGATGGACGTCATAAAAAGACGTGCCTTTGAACACAGAGACACCGTGATGATAGGGAGGTCTCACGGTATCCATGCGGAGCCCATCACCTTTGGCCTGAAGCTTGCCGTCTGGTATGATGAGATGCAGAGGAACCGCAGGCGTCTTGAGGATGCAAAGGAGACGATTTCCTATGGCAAGATATCAGGGGCTGTCGGCACGTTTGCCCACGTGGATCCCAGGGTGGAATCCCATGTATGCAAACACCTGGGTCTTAAGCCCGCCCCTGCCTCCAACCAGATAATACAACGGGACAGGTACGCAGATGTGTTCTGCACCTTGGCAGTGCTGGCAAGCTCTGTTGAGAAGATGGCAACCGAGGTGCGCCATCTTCAGCGAACAGAGGTGCTGGAGGCGGAAGAGTACTTCAGGCCGGGGCAAAAGGGCTCCTCGGCCATGCCGCACAAGAGGAACCCGATCCTGTCGGAAAACCTCTGCGGCCTTGCCCGGCTGGTACGTTCCTATGCGGTCCCGGCCCTTGAGAACGTAACACTTTGGCACGAGCGGGACATAAGCCACTCATCAGTTGAACGTGTGATCGGCCCTGATGCCTTTATTGTGACAGATTTTATTTTGGGCCGTTTTACCGGAATATTGGATCACTTGATAGTATATCCAGACAGGATGGAGCATAATCTGAACATGCTCAAGGGGCTCATATTCTCCCAACAGGTGTTGCTTATGCTCACACAGAAGGGCGTCAGCAGGGAGGAGTCTTACAGAATCGTCCAGAAACGGGCCATGGAGGTATGGGAAGGAACCGGCACTTTCAAGGAAAGACTCCTGGCGGACCAAGACCTGGCCAAGTACTTGGCCCCGGAAGAAATTGAGGCCGTATTCGACATAAATTACCATCTTAAACATGTGAAAACCGTATTTGAGCGGGTCTTTGGTGCTGAGCAATGATTCGGAAAGACTGGGAAAGACTCGGACGGATGATATTTGAACTCTCATACAGAGAAGGGACCTTCAGGTTGACCTCCGGGAAAAAGAGCGACTTCTACATAGACTGCAAGCAGACCACGCTCTCTGCAGAGGGGGCATATCTATGCGGCAAGCTGCTGTACAATTGCATTCTGCAGTCCGGCATAGGCATTTCAGGGGTCGGTGGAATGACCCTGGGGGCCGATCCGCTGGTCACAGCAGTCTCCGTGGTGAGCTTTATTGAAGGGAGACCCATCCCTGCCTTTATTATCCGAAAAGAAGCAAAAGGACATGGTACCGGGTCCTGGATAGAAGGAAAATCCAACATTTCCCCTGGTAGCAAGGTGGCCCTTGTCGAAGACGTGGTTACCACTGGCGGAACCCTCATAAAGGCAATTGAGAGGACGAGGGAGGAAGGTTACGAAGTGGCCCGGATACTCACTGTTGTTGATCGAGAGGAAGGTGGAAGAAAGGCCCTGAGCAATGCCGGATATGAACTTTCAGCGCTGTTTACGCGTGGGGATATCCTGGCACTGGCTGAAAAATAAAAGGAGAATAATACAGATCATGAAAGACAGAGTACAAAAAGCACTGGACAAGGTGCGCCCTATGTTGCAGCGGGACGGCGGGGATGTAAAACTGGTGGAAGTAGATGAAAAAAGCGGGATAGTCAGGGTCACTCTCACCGGAGCCTGCAAGGGCTGTGCCCTGAGCCAGATAACACTCAAGTCAGGGATTGAGAGATATCTTAAGAGTGAAATCCCCGAGGTAACCTCTGTAGTGGAGGCATGAATGAATTATAGGCATGGGTTCAAAGGTTCAGGGTTCAAGGTTTAAAAAAAATGGACATCGAACATCGAACGTCCAACATCGAATTTTGAATGGGAAAAGATGAAGAAACGGAAATAGCTGTTGTGTGTTCGGTATTGGATGTTTGTTTTTCATTCGATGTTGGACGTTCGATGTTCGATGTTGGACGTTCATCTTTCAATTTGGACGTTCATCTTTCAATGGTGATAGGGCTCGCCGGCATTGATGGTGCAGGCCCTGTAGATCTGCTCAACCAGGATTAGTCTTGCCATGTCGTGTGTAAAGGTCATCGGGGAGAGAGACAAGCTCTCATCCGCCCTCTTGATTATTTCCGGTGCAAGCCCCGAAGCCCCGCCTATCACCATGGCCATGTCTTTAATCCCTCTTGCCTCCAGATCTGTCAGCAACTCTGCGAGTCCGGGGGAATCCAACATCCGGCCCTTTACGTCCAGAGCGACTGTAAAACCCCCTTTTGGCAGGACCTTTGTAATGGATTTGGCCTCGCGCTTCATGACCTCGTCAGGCCTCATATTCCGGGCAAAGCCTACACCCCGGACCTGGAGGACCTGCACACGAATGTAATGCTCGATCTTTTCTATATAATGCTCGATGCCGGCCTTGAGCCAGGCATCCCTGGTCTTATCAATCCAGATTAAAGAGAGACGCAACATGGGTTATTCTCAATCTCAGCAAGAACTCTTAAGGAAGCTTCCCAAGGTTGACGAACTGATACAGACATTATCCAATAAAGTTCCTCGAATGGTCAAGGTAAATGCCTGCAGAGACGTCCTTGACAGTCTGCGCTCATATATCCTGTCCTCACAGGAACCTGATCCCGAATCAGTAAAATATAAAAACATAAAAAAACAGATCGAAATGCGTGTGACATCCTTGCTCAGGCCCTCCTTAAGGCCGGTAGTCAACGCCACAGGCGTAGTGATACATACAAATCTCGGACGTTCACTTCTCCCGAAAGAGATCTCTCAGGCCTTGCTTGATGTAGCAGGCCGGTACTCAAATTTGGAGTATAACCTGGAAAAAGGGATGAGGGGAAGCAGATACAGCCACGTAGAAGAATTGCTCTGTGGACTTACCGGGGCGGAGTCGGCCCTTATAGTGAACAACAACGCCGCCGCAGTCCTCATCACACTGGAAACCCTGGCCGGGGGCAGAGAGGTAATCGTCTCCAGGGGTGAACTGGTGGAAATAGGCGGTTCCTTCCGCATTCCTGACGTGATGACAAAAAGCGGGGCCGTCCTGAGGGAGGTCGGGACCACAAACCGCACCCATTTGAGGGACTATGAGTCTGCCATAGGGGAACAGACCGCACTTCTCCTCAAAGTCCATCAGAGCAACTTTCAGATGGTAGGCTTTACCATGGCCGTATCCGTCTCAGATCTGGCTGAACTTGGTGGAAGATACGGCATCCCGGTATTTGAAGACCTGGGCAGCGGCAACTTCATAGACTTCTCAAGATATGGAATAATGCATGAGCCCACGGTCCAGGAGGCGCTGGCTGCCGGGGCGGACCTGGTGAGCTTCAGTGGTGATAAACTCCTGGGCGGACCACAGGCAGGGATCATTATCGGGAAAAAGGAATTTGTTGACCGGATAAAGGAAAACCCCATGAACAGGGCGGTCCGGATAGACAAGCTCACCCTTGTGGCCCTGGAAGGGGTCCTGAGACTCTATCAGGATCCGGAGCGGGCGGTTAGGGTCATTCCCACGCTCAACATGTTGTGCCTTTCCCGTGATGAGCTGAAATCCCGTGCAAGACGGCTGCAAAGGCGACTAAGGGCCTTGAAACTCACCGGCATATCGATAAATACAGTAGAGACCATTTCCCGTGTCGGGGGTGGTGCTTTGCCTCTGCAGCAGCTTAAGTCAATGGCCGTAGCCCTTGCTCCGGAAAACAAGGCGTTTTCTGCTGCGCGCATCGAGGCCGAGCTGCGCAAAAACGAACCGCCTGTGATCGTGAGGATCGAAGAAGACCGTGTGCTTATGGACATCAGGACGGTTCAGGAAGAAGACTACGGGATTATTGCACAGGCAGTGGCCTCGGCCCATGCAAGGCTGAGTAAATAGTTACCCAGTGAATAATACTTAAGTTGAGCGATTAGCTGTTAGTCATTAGCATTTAGCTTTGAAAAATCAGGGCATTACGTTAAACAGGAAATACCCAATGGGTTCACCCTGTTGAATCCCCAAAGGGGGCAGCGAAGCTGCATTCAACAGGGTGAAAGTTTGTAATAGCAAAATATTCCGTAATCATTAAGCTAATAGCTAATAGCTAATAGCTAACCGCTAATAGCTAATTGCTTAGTTTGGATAATATTAACAAATGACTGATCCTGTATTTCGCCTGGTCCCAGCAGACCTTGAACGGCTGGGTGACCGGGTCATTAAATTGCTTGGTGAAATTTTTTCCTTTTCAGAATGGATATTCTGCCCCATTTCTGACCATGTTGACGGCCTTCCGCCAGCCAAACTTTCAGAGCGCCAGAGACAGAGGGCCTCTCAGGCCCTGTCTGAATTAAAGGGGTTTTGGGACCGGATAGGACAGCAGGTCCTGATCCCCATAAGAGACCGATCAGCCACCACCAAGCAACAAACTACCCTCGGCACTCTGGTGTTATTTAGAGTAGAAAACTCCATCGGACCGGAAGAAGCTGAAAGGTGGCTTCCTGTTCTGCAGTCCTGGGTAGAAAATAGACTCGAGATCCTGCGATTGAAGTCCTCTTTTTCAAGGCCAGGGGAAATTCCTCCATATGTAAGTCTTACTTTGGAAGCTATTTATAAAAAAGAGAAGTCTTCAGCCTCCTTGCTGCATCTCTTGCAAAGGCCCCGTGCAAATGCCGATTACTGCAGTCCTGAAAGTGTGATTGAACTGTGCTCGATGCTCTGGAGACATTCTGATCCTGAATGGCTGGGGGGAAATCCAGGGGAGTTCTGGATACTTCTGCCCGGGGCAGACGAAAAAAAACTCTCTTTCGGCCTCGGGCGGTTGATTTCAAAGGCCCGGACAATGAGGATACTGATATCGAAAGCTTATGGTCACTTTGTCTCAGAGCCTTTTGATATCAGTCAGGTAAGGGAGGATATCCACGGTCTTGAAAGGTTGGCTGAGGAACTGGGTACTGCAATTTTTTGCACAAGTGATTTAAAAGCTCTTGAAGACCGACTGGGTCTTGAAGGGCTCAGATCAAGGCTTGATCAGGTAAAAAAGGCCGTCAAGGGCAGCTCAAAATGTGCCGTTGCTTATGTTAGACCTGCACCCCATGATCTTAAAGATGTCTTGGGACCGGATGGAGTATTTATTTCGGGGGGAAGGGATAATGCCTTTTTGATCAGAAAATTTGGCAAAAAGAGCCGGGAACCTGACCTGATCCGGTGGGGTAATGAGATACAGAGACTATGCACTGCTGCCCAGAGTACGCCATCAACCATAGGCATTGCTGCCAGCTATCAGCCTGCAGCAGGTCCATCTCGGGCACCGGTGGCGGCCCTGTGGGCCTTTATGCATGCGGATATGTTGGGGAACGGTTCAGTGGCCATCCATGACAGCTTGACCTGGAACGTCAGGGGAGACGAAATCCTTTCCTGGGGAGATCTGCCAGGTGCCTGCAGGAGCTACAGGCGTGGTCTCAAGATCGAGCCCTCAAACACCAATCTGCTTAATAGCCTGGGAGTTTGTCTTGCAGAACTGGGAAGGACGAAGGAGGCCATTGATGCCTTTTCCAGGGCCGTAAATTCCGCTCCTGAAAATTTTATGGCCCTTTATAACCTTGGTGGCATCTATTTCCAGAGAGGAGATCTCGGAAGCGCTGAAAAGGCCCTGAAAAGGGCCTATGCACTGAAACCGGGCGATCTGCGCTTGGCAGGCCGTATGGCCGAAGTGCTCATTGAATCAAACCGGGCAAAAGAGGCCCTGGATGTTCTCAGTCCTTTTGTAGACAAACCTGGCCAACCGGTACCAGGGGCCATCTTCCGAATACTCGGCAAGGCTTACAGGATCCTTAATCGATGGCAGGACGCCAAGACGGCCTGGCAGCAGGCCATAAAAAATAACCATGAAGATTCGGAGTCCATGGCACTTCTGGCCCTTGGCTACCTTGAAGAGACACATGACCGGGAAACAGCAGTAAAGCTCGGACGACAGGCCGAGGCGTTGGGCGGAGGATCCAGACAGGTCCGCACAGTTCTCTGCCGGCTTAATAAGAAATTGAATACCCTTGAGGGTCAAAATTAGCCCCGGCTCATAAATCAGGGCCTTGACAAGGCAAAAACCAACGTGTTAACAAACTATCTGAAGGATTTTACCAACCACTTACGTAAAATTTTTTCTTTTTTATAGGCCCTACTTCGTCATATCCGGAATACATAACTGGGAGATTTAGCTAATGAAAGAAGTCAGACTTCACGGCCGCGGCGGGCAGGGAGCTGTTACCTCGGCTGAGCTCGTGGCAACTGCAGGCATAGACGAGGGAAAGTACGCACAAGCCTTTCCCAGCTTCGGCCCGGAAAGGAGGGGTGCCCCTGTTACGGCTTTTGTAAGGGTAAGTGATTCCCCTATACGGACAAGGGAAAAAGTTTACCGTCCGGACATAGTGATAGTCCTGGACTCAGCACTCCCCTCTTTGGTAAAGGTCTCAGAGGGGCTGCATGAAGACGGGATCGTCATCCTTAATACCCGCATGAAGGAGCCTGAGATCAGGGAGACCTTTGGCCTGGATAGCAGGCTTGCCATGGTAGATGCCAATACCATAGCCAGAGAAGTCCTGGGACTGCCCATAACCAATACTACGATGCTTGGAGCTCTGTTAAAGGCTACCGGTATTGTCGGGACAGAGGCCTTGGAAGACGCATTGGATCGCCGGTTTGGACGGCTTTCAGAGAAAAACAAGGCTGCCATGCACAGGGCCTTTGAAGAGACGGTAGTCACTGGATGATTTATGTGAATGGAAAAGGCCAAAGATATTACCAACCCCATAATACCTTTAAGATATAGCGAAGGAGTGACAAAATGGCCGATACCGATGCCATTGTAGGCTGGAAGACAATAACCTTTGGGTGTCACGTGATGGAGCCGGGCAGTTCGGCCAGATTCAGGACGGGCGACTGGCGGTCTCAAAGGCCGGTCATTGACAGAGAAAAGTGCATCAAGTGTGGTATGTGCTGGATATACTGTCCTGATATGGCCTACACTCAAACTGAAGACGGCTTCTTTGAGGTAAACATGGAGTACTGTAAAGGCTGCGGCATCTGCGCCCACGAGTGCCCCAAAGATGCCATAACAATAGTCCCGGAGGAGGGATGATCATGGCCAAACGCGTGGGAATTGAAGTATCAATTGCATTAGCTGAGGCGGTAAAGCTGGCGAATGTAGATGTGATCCCTGCCTATCCCATTACCCCTCAGACCCATATTGTGGAACACCTTTCGGAAGTAGTAGCAAATGGTGAAATAGATGCTGAATTCGTCCCGGTAGAATCTGAGCATGCAGCAATGAGCTGTTGCTGCGGTTCTTCAGCAGCCGGGGCCAGGACCTTTACCTCAACCAGCTCCCAGGGTCTCTTGTTGATGAGCGAGATCCTCTTCATACCCGGTCCGATGAGGTTTCCAATAGTGATGGCTGTAGTGAACCGTGCATTGTCTGCACCCATAAGTATCTGGAACGACCACCAGGATATAATGAGCCAGAGGGACATCGGCTGGATACAGACCTTTGCGGAAAACGGCCAGGAGGCCTTTGACCTGACTCTTCATGCCTTCAGGGTGGCTGAAGACAGGCGCGTGTCCCTGCCGGTGATTGTAAACATTGACGGCTTCACCTTGAGTCACGTTGTCGAGGCTGTAGAGCTCTTGAGCCAAGAGGAGGTGGATCAGTATCTTCCGCCCTTCAAGCCCCGTTACCGCCTGGATCCCAGAAGGCCCATCACCATGGGTCCTGTAGGTATTCCTGAGGTATATTCAGAGGCAAAGGTCGCGCACAACGAGGCCCTCAAGGCATCCAGGAGGGTGATACTCCAGGGCTGGAAGGAATTCGCCGACCTTTTCGGGCGTCAGTATAATCCGATCGAGACTTACCGCTCTGAAGATGCCGAGGTTTTGCTGGTCACAATGGGCAGCATTTCAGAGACGGCCATGACCGCGGTAGATACCATGCGGGATAAAGGGCAAAAGGCAGGGCTGGCAAGAATCCGTCTGTGGCGTCCGTTCCCAGGGCCGGAATTCCGGAAGGCTGCCGGAAAGGCAAAAATTCTGGCAGTAGTGGACCGCTGCCTGCCCCCAGGCGCAATCTGCGGCCCGGTGGGCGCTGAGCTCAGGTCTCTTTTCTACAAGGTACCCGGGGCCCCCAAGATTTTCAATTTCATTGCCGGGCTTGGCGGACGGGATGTAACAGTTGAGCGGTTCGAGGAAATGGTAGACAAGTCCATGGTATTTGCCAGGAAACGTCCAAAAGAACTGTATGAAGTGATCGGAGTGCGTGAAAAATGATACCTGAATTCGAAAAATTCAAACGATTTAAGGCGAAAAATCTCCCCAAGGAAGAGCTGCTTGCACCGGGCCACAGGGCGTGTCAAGGCTGCGGTGAGGTCCTGGCCCTCAGGATGGCAATGAAGGCCCTGGGACCAAATGTTATTGTCTGTATGGCCACGGGCTGTATGGAGATCATTACCACTCCGTATCCGCAGACTGCCTGGAAAGTGCCATGGATCCACATTGCTTTTGAGAACCCGGCATCCGTGGCGTCGGGAATAGAGTCTGCCCTGAAGGTCCTGAGACGCAAGGGCAAGGTCCCTAAAAGACATATAGACATAGTGGCAATTGGAGGGGATGGTGCAACGAGTGATATAGGTCTTGGCTGGATCTCCGGTGCTTTTGAGCGGGGCCACGACTTCACTTATATATGTTTAGATAATGAGGCGTACATGAACACTGGAGTCCAGCGCTCCAGCTGCACACCATACGGGGCCATGACAACCACCAGCCCACCAGGGGAAAAGAGCTTCGGCCAGGTCACCTGGAAAAAGAACGTACCGGGAATAGCAGTGGCCCACAACATCCCCTATGTTGCTACGGCTTCTCCCGCCTATTTCCTGGATCTCATGAACAAGGTAAAAAAGGCGGCCCTGGTCAAAGGACCTGCCTACGTACACATATACTCACCTTGCCCCACTGGCTGGGGGTCGGCGCCTGAGCGTTCCATTGAGTTTGCCAGGCTGGCCGTGGAGACAAGGGTCTTCCCCCTGTATGAAGTTATCGAAGGACGCTATATCATGAGCCGCAAGATAACAAAACCCAAGCCCGTTCAGGAATATCTGAAAGGCCAGCGTCGCTTTCGCCATCTGGATGAAGAACATATCGCCCACATCCAGCAGCGTGTGAATGCCGACTACGAAAAGCTGGTCAGGTTGTCGGAGATGACGTAGTATTTCGCGCCTCAGATATTTGATCCGGTTCCTTGCCTCCAGGCGGCTGGCAGTCATGTTGCCCATGGGGTTTGCTTCAGGGCTCCCTTTGGCCCTTACGGGCGGCACATTACAGGCCTGGCTTGCAATGGATGGTGTTGACATCCGCACTATCGGCCTTTTTTCCCTTGCGGGCATTCCATACGCATTAAAGTTTTTCTGGTCCCCTGTCATGGACCGCTTTTCTCTTCCTTGGCTGGGAAGACGCAGGGGCTGGATATTGCCCATTCAGGTGATCCTGGTTTCAGGGATATCCGCCATGGCCTTTGTCTCCCCGTCAAGCACTCCTTTCCTTATGGCCTGCCTTGCCCTGACGGTCGCCTTTAGTTCTGCGTCCCAGGATATCGTAATCGATGCCTATCGGACTGATGTGCTGGAGGAGAAAGAGCGGGGTCTTGGCGCTGCACTGTCAGTTACCGGCTACAGAATTGCCATGCTGGTATCCGGCGCCTTGGCCCTTATCCTGTCAGATCGCATAGGCTGGCAAAACACGTATATTTTAATGGCAGGCATTATGTCATTGGGAATCTTTGCAACTCTTGCCGGCCCTGAGCCGAGGCTTGCGCCTTCCCCGCCCGGGAGCATACCTGAAGCTATTTCCGGCCCCTTAAAGGAATTCTTTTCAAGGACTGCAGCCATTTCCATGCTGGTACTTATTGTACTTTACAAGCTCGGGGATGCCTTTGCCGGTACCTTGACTACCGCTTTTCTCATCCGCGGGATCGGTTTCAGTCCTACTGACGTAGGGACTATAAACAAGGGGTTTGGTCTCGTTGCTACTATTGGCGGTGCCTTGTTGGGGGGAGGGCTGATGACAAAGATCGGACTCTTTGGTGCGCTCATGTTTTTCGGGGTGTTGCAGGCGGTATCCAATCTTTCCTTCATGCTGCTTGCCTGGATCGGCAAGAGCTACTGTGCAATGATTGCTGCAGTCGGTTTTGAAAATCTATCCGGGGGTATGGGTACAGCAGCCTTTGTGGCCTTTCTTATGGCACTCTGCAACCATCGTTTTACCGCAAGCCAGTATGCCATGTTCTCAGCCCTTGCCTCTTTGGGGAGGATCTTTGTGGGCCCGCCGTCAGGATTTGTAGTTAAATGGTTGGGATGGGCGCAGTTCTTTTTCGTCACCACCTTGGCGGCTCTCCCGGGACTGATAATCCTGTGGTGGATGAGGCGGCACATATCGGTTCTTGAAAAGGGCTGACGCATGGGAAATACCCGATGACCATTGAAATAAGAGGCACAGAATCACCGTGGTTCGCGGCCCTTGCTGTCTGATAAAGACCGGGAACTTTCGGACCTTGAAAATGCAACCATTACCCTTTAGGGTTGACATAACTGGTACAGACCTTTAATTTGCCTCCCGTCACTCCCGGTCCCATCGTCTAGGGGTCTAGGACGCTGGCCTCTCACGCCAGAAACAGGGGTTCGATTCCCCTTGGGACCGCCATAGATATAAAAAAACAGTAAGTTATAGGCTAAAAACCTGGTAAAGTGCATGAGTGACCATGAGGTGAAACATCAACGAAAACGGAAAATGCGAGGCGCGGCGGATGTTGGCCTGAACTGGAACACTCGCAGTATAATTAGGATCTGACTATACAGGCATCAAATTTCAAGCCACTTGGCACCTTATTGAATGGCCGGTCCATCTTCTTTCAGGAATTTCTGAAGCATCCCTTTCAGATCGGCTCGATAATCCCGAGTTCCCGCTTTCTCGAACGTCGCACCGTAGAGGCAGCGAGAGTCCGTTCAGCAAAGACTATAGTGGAACTGGGTCCTGGCACCGGGGGCACGACCAGGGCCATACTGCATTCCATGACTTCGCACGCCAGGCTCTTGTGCATAGAGATCAATCCGAATTTCCACGCCATACTAAACTGCATAAAAGACGACCGTCTGAAGGTTCACCTTGGCAGTGCCACAGAGATAAAAGAAATTCTCCACACGTATGGAATGGCCCCTCCCGAGGTTGTAATTTCCGGCATCCCCTTTTCCACCATGAGCCACGCCCTTGGATCTCAAATTATCGAGTCCGTCTCGTCGACGCTCGCTCCGGGAGGGCGCTTTGTAGCATATCAGGTGAGCAAGCGGGTTGCCTCCCTGTGCCGACCCATCCTTGGCTCCGGGCAAGTGGAGGCTGAGCTTTTCAACATCCCTCCCATGCGGGTTTACCGGTGGGAGAAGAAAAACGGCGCCTGATCGGATGGCACGCCGCCGTGCTGGTTCATATTTTTTTATGGACCTTCTTTTCTCTTTTCCACTATCTTCGATGCGAGTCTGATTGCCGCCTCAAGACTGGCACAATCCGCCTTTCCGGTACCGGCGATGTCATATGCAGTCCCGTGATCTACTGAAGTCCTGGTTATCGGAAGGCCTAAGGTCAGGTTGACCCCGTCTCTGAAATGAATGAGCTTAAAGGGAATCAGCCCCTGGTCATGATACTGGCAGACTACAGCGTCGAATTTCCCATTGACAGCCTGATAAAACACTGTGTCAGGAGGATAAGGCCCATTGGCCGCTATACCCTTTCCCCGGGCCATTTCTATAGCGGGCGATATGATATGCTCTTCTTCTTTGCCAAACATCCCGGACTCGCCTCCATGTGGATTCAGTGCGGCCACGGCAATCTCCGGCTCTTTTATGCCGAGTTCATTTCTTAAGAAGGAATCCGTAAGGAAAATTACTTGAAAAATCTTTTCCGTGCTGATGCTGTCCGCCACCTCCCTCAAGGGGCAGTGTATGGTCACAAGGGCTACCCTGAGCCTGTCGCCTGCCAGCATCATTGCATATCTTTCCGTGTTGGTCCTGTCGGCCAATATCTCGGTATGTCCGGGGTAGGAGATGCCGGCAAGCCTGAGGCCCAGTTTACTGATAGGGCCGGTCACAAGGCCGGAGAGACTTTTTCCCAGGCAGAGTCTGATGCCCTCAGTGACATACTCGAAAGAGGCCTTTCCAGTGACTGGGTTCGGCTTTCCCCAAAGGATATCCTCGGCATTAAGGTCTGTCCGTGTAATCACATGTATCGCACTGCCGGAAATGGGATCTCCAGGCACCCAGGACTTAAGGGGAATGTCGATATCAAGCGCCCTTGATGCCTTTTTAAGTATATTCATGTCCCCTATGACCACTGCCGGAGGTGAAAGCAGCCATTCAGGATTGGCAGCGAATGCCTTTATAATGATTTCAGGACCGATTCCCGCCGGACAGCCCATGGTGATACCCAGCGGATTTGACGATTTGACGATTTGACGATTTGACGATTTGACGATTTGACGATTTGACGATTGTAGCCTGCGGATATCTGTCTGCATCTGCGGTATTATCCTTGATTCAGCGATCTGGTCGCCTGTGTCAGGCTGTGCGGGCCTGTGGCTGGAGATCCGCCCGGTTTCTGATCCCTGAATTATGCCCATTATTTCTGTTTTTTCAATAAAATTCAAAATAGCCGAGACATTGCCTTCATATATCTTTCCCAGCCAGAAAGAGAGATGAACGAGCAGTTCTTCAAGCAGGGAGTCTCGGGAGACCCGGCAACCCGTAGCGCTTGATATGGAACACGCCTTTTCCCTGAGATGTTCCGGGAAGGCATTTTTCGGAGTGCAAATGTTTATGCCTATTCCGATTATCCAGGCAGGACTTTCGGATCCGTCTGCCAGTTCGCAAAGCATACCTGCCAACTTTCCATTTTCAATATACAGGTCGTTGGGCCATTTTATTTTAATAGAAGGCGGCCTGGCACAGCGGGACCTGGTGAGAATGGATTGTATGGCGGCCGATGAGGCAATGGCGCAGGTTAGAGGGAGCCAGGCCTCCAGAATTCCGGGCCTTGGCACAGCAATCGACAGATACAGGCCGGTGCCGGGAGGAGAAATCCAGTTCCGGCCTTTCCTACCCCTGCCCCTGGTCTGGGAGCCGGCAACAAAACAGCGCCACAGAATCCCTCTTTTTTGAAAATTCTCTCTGGCAAGGTCATTGGTAGAACCCGTCTCTGACACCCAGGTGATTTCCCGAATATCAGGCACTTTTTGGCCTTTCTTTTCTTGGAGTACTTTCAGTGTCCGGAGACCATCCTGCAAGAAAGAGAAAAAGCGGTCATTAACAACCCGTGGCCTGGCCTTATTTTATCCATGGTCATTCGATTTCCCTTTCCATTGGAATAACCATGATCTTATGGGCCATAGCCGCCCCTATAGCAAGACGCGTATTGCCGGTCGCTATCAGAAAAGGCCCCGGGGACCCCCTTCTGATTATCTCGATCTCCGATCCCACACCCAAGCCCATGCTGGTCAGCCTCTGGTGCATCCCCCTGCCGCCTGCGAGCATTACGATACGCGCTTTTTCACCAGTGCAGGCCATAGCGAGAGGCATGCCTGGCCTCATGACCACATCGGCCTCCGGGTAGTGTTTGCAGTCGAACGGGTCGTAAGCGCCACCCCTTTGTTTCATGATCACTCCTTAGTCCCCAGATATCACAACACAAAAATCGTGTCGGCATGTCAAAAGGAAATTCTTGTATTCTATCTTGGATTACATCCAGGAAGGTATTCCTTAATTGAAACGTATGCGCAATATCAGTTCTTGATTTTTCTGTCAAGAAAAAAATGCAAACGCGGGGCAGGATAGATGACAATCTCATACGGAGGCGGATGAAATGGCAGAAGATCTTCTCGCCGTGATATGATCCCGAATTATGCAGCAGCCAAGTTTGCCAAAGATGCGAGGCGGAAGGCACGCAGACGTACTTTTGTACTTCAAGTGCCTGACAACAAAGCAGATTTGGTAAAATTGGCTGCTGCATAATTCGGGATGATAACCGCTATGAATGTCCGCTCAAGAAGATTGAAAGCACAGCCTTTTCAGATTCAGGAGTTTGCTGGCCCCGGCAATTGTCGTGCCATAGAGATAAAGTGGTTTTTGATATTTGCCTGAAAGAGAGATCAACTGAGACAGGGAATCATTTACTATTGTTGAGCCTGTAGCCAGGATGACGTCGCAGGTCTTAATGAGTTCTTCTGTCATTTTTCTGCCATCCCAGACAGGCACCCCATACTTAATCCTGTTAATGTTATCTTTATCAAAATCTGTTACCTTCATATTTTCCGCAGACAACCTCTTGGAAAAATTATCTATTATAGCCGGCTGAAAGCCGACAATTCCGATGTTGATATCAGGTCCGTATTTTTCAATGATTGCCCCGGCCATTTCCCCGGCGCATAATTCAGGCCCGTTGTCTTTGCAGTGAACGGTGTCGTTAATTATACACTTATATCGTAACAGTGCGTTCAGCGTAGCGACAAAGAGCGCTCTCTTGCCGTTATCCGTTAATCTTAATTTGAGTATTTCCTTGAGTCTGCCTCTGAAGGTCTTTGGGGTGTCAGTAAAGGCCTGCCCCAAGGCCCCTTTGAAATCAGCCTGGATCAAAGATTCCCTGCCTTGAAGCAGGGGAAAATCCCTCCTTTCCGTCTTGCCTATGGCTTCTTCGGGTGTCAGGATTTTTGCAGTGATGTTCACTTCATTTTCAAGTAAGCTATTTTCTGCGGCTATATCATTCAATGCTCTTTTAAGTTCTGCGTACATATTCCTTCTGCCTTTTGTTATTGGTTCCCTGAAACAATTTATCCCGTTCCAGCGTAAATATCCGGAGAACCCGTTATAGTCCCGCCTTGGAGCGGTTGCCTTTTTCCGGGTTTCAAAGCTCACTCATCGCAGACCGGAGAGGCAGTGCAATCCGGCCCGCGATCGAAACCCTGCAAAAGGCAAACCGCTTCTGCGGCAGGTCACGGATGGCAACTTCCACAGTGGACCACGGATTCATAAGAATATTTACGTTCCAGCCAAGCAAGATCGGCGTCGATTACGGTATTACAATCACAATGATCCTGCGATTACCCAAACATTATCAAATCTAAACCGCAACTATCCCGAACGCCAGATATCTGAGAGCATAGATCACCAGAACAGGCGTTGACACCTTTATATCATACGGATAGTTTTAGCCTGCCTTGTTCTTAAAAAAACACAGGGGGAAGAGAAGATTATGGATCAGAAAAAAATCCTGGTAATAGGTTCCGGAGGACGTGAACACGCCATTTGCTGGAAGCTGGCATCCAGTCCCAAAATTTCCAGAGTATTCTGCGCGCCCGGAAATTCCGGCATAAGTCAACATGCCGCCTGCATATCCTTAAGGGTCTCTGACATTAACGGCCTTGTATCATTTGTCAAAAAGGAAGGTATCGATATGACGGTTGTAGGCCCGGAAGCCCCCCTGGTTGAGGGCCTGGCAGACAGTTTCAGCAAGCATGGACTTGCAGTATTCGGGCCCACTAAAGCGGCTGCTGAGATCGAGGCCAGCAAGGTATTTTCAAAGGAACTGCTGACTGAAGCAGGCATTCGAACAGGGTCCTACAAGGTCTTTACCGATCCGGATGCCGCATTTGATTATGTCAAGAGCATAGTTGGAGTGCCTGTTGCAATAAAGGCGGACGGGCTGGCGGCCGGCAAAGGGGTGTTGCTTGCTCATAGCCTTGCCGAGGCGGAGGAGGCAATAGATCTTATCCTTCGCAAAAAGGTCTTTGGCGAAGCAGGCAATCGACTTATAGTAGAGGAATTTCTCACCGGAGAAGAGGCCTCCTTCATGGCTGTAACCGACGGGACGACAGTCCTTCCCCTTGCCACTTCCCAGGATCATAAGTCTGTATTTGATAATGACATGGGGCCCAATACCGGCGGTATGGGTGCCTACTCTCCGGCACCAGTGGTAAGCAGCGCCCTGTTTGACGATATTATGGAAAACATTATGAGGCCCGCTGTGAAAGCCATGGCAAAGGCAAAAAGGCCCTATCAGGGAGTGCTTTACGGCGGGCTTATGATTAGAGATGGCATACCAGAGGTCCTGGAATTTAACTGCCGGTTCGGTGACCCTGAGGCCCAGCCGATCCTGATGAGACTCCGCACTGACCTGATGGAGATATTTGAGGCAGCACTTGAAGGCAGGCTGAATGAAATAAAACTTGAGTGGGATCCAAGGACTGCCGTCTGCGTTGTCATGGCCTCCGGAGGCTATCCTGGAAATTACGAGACAGGCAAGGTTATTCACGGGCTGGAAAAAGTGGCTGAGATGCAAGACGTGATGGTTTTTCACGCAGGGACTGCCAAGGATGGAGATCGATTCGTCACATCCGGCGGAAGGGTCCTGGGGGTTACGGCACTCGGGAATACTATTTCAGAGGCGATAGACCTTGCATATGAAGCAGTTGGACAGATCTCCTGGGAGGGGATGCACTATAGAAGGGATATCGGCCAAAAGGCTCTCAGACACACGTCCGGTGCTGCCGGTATGCCGGGAAACCGGCATACCGGCAGCACCGCCAAGGTGGGCATTGTCATGGGAAGTCTCAGTGACAAAGAGGTTATGGAAGCGGCCAGGGATATTCTGAACGAGTTTGGCATAGCCTGTGAGTTGAGGGTTGCCTCGGCCCATCGTTCCCCCGGGCTTACCGCGTCATACGCCGGGGAGGCAGAGGCCAGAGGGATAAAGGTCCTGATTGCCGGCGCCGGAATGGCCGCGCACCTGGCCGGCACCCTGGCAGCGAATACGATCCTTCCGGTGATAGGGGTGCCGGTAGGCAATTCGGCACTGAACGGAATTGATGCCCTGCTTTCCACTGCCCAGATGCCGCCCGGCGTTCCGGTTGCAACCATGGCAATAGGAGAAGCCGGAGCAAAAAATGCCGCCTTGTTGGCACTTCAGATCCTGGCGTTGGAAGACCGGGACCTTGCTAGGAAATTGAAGGAATACAGAGAGGCCCAGGCAAAAGAGATAGAGGAACTTGAGATTGGAAATTAGAAATTCGGCAGAGATGAAACAAAAGCGTAAAGGCCAAATTCCCAATTCCCATTTTCCAGTTCCAACGTTCCGTGAGCGTAAATATCCGGTGAACCCGTGGTCCATTCCGCAGACCGTTCACTGGCAGGGGATATTTCTTTTCACTTAACACTTCAGCCCCTTGTTTTCTTAAGGCTTTTGACATGGGGGAGTCTTGCCCCCTCCCCGTTCTCCTTCGCTGCGCTCAGGAGCCGGGGTTTCCCCCACAGCAAAAGCCAAGAAAACTACGGGGGCTTCCGTTAAACTGTTCAAAGAAATATCCCCTGCCCGTGAACGGTTGCCATCTGTGCCCCCTGCCGCAGGAGCGGTTTGCCTTTTGCAGGGTTTCGATCGCGGACCGGATTGCACCGCATCTCCGGTCTGCGATGAGTGAGCTTTGAAGCCCGGAAAAAGGTAACCGCTTCAAGGCAGGATATAACGGGTTCATAAGAATATTTACCCGTGAGCGCTTACTTGTTTTTTAATTACGATATGGTACAGTCACCTGACCGCATATTGATCCGGCTGGCTGCGGATATAATTAAGAGGGGCGGAGTAGTAGCCTTTCCCACCGAAACGAGCTATGGGCTTGGGGCCTCAATAATTCAAACAGAAGCCCTTGAACGAATATATGTAATCAAAAAAAGGCCGAGACACAAGCCGCTCTTGGTCCTCATTTCAGATACCTCGGATCTCATCCATCTGGCCAGCCGGGTTCCGCCGGCAGCGGTTGCCTTGATGGAGCGTCTCTGGCCGGGCCCCTTGACCCTGCTTTTACCGGCCAGACCCGGGCTGCCATGGCCGCTCTGTGCGGATACAGGCAAGGTAGGTGTAAGGATTTCCAGCCATCCATGGGCACATTCACTGGTGACAATCCTGGGAAACCCCGTGACCGCTACCAGTGCAAACCTCTCAGGACACCCTGCCGCCTGTAAAGCCGAGGAAGTTGCGGATCAATTACGGTCTACACCCCCTGACTATATACTGGATGGGGGTCCTGTATCCGGAGGGCCTCCATCCACGATCATAGATGTAAGTATTGATCCTCCTGAAATTATACGGGAGGGGGCTATCAGCCCTAAAGATATCAGAGATGTTACAGGCTGACCGAAAGATTCTTCGTAAATATTCTAATATATCCTGCCTTGAAGCGGTTACCTTTTTCCGGGTTTCAAAGCTCACTCATTGCAGACCGAAAGGGGCAGTGCAATTTGGCCCGCGATCGAAACCCTGCAAAAGGCAAACCGCTCCTGCGGCAGGGCACGGATGGCAACCGTTCACGGGAAGGGGATATTTCTTTGAACAGTTTAACGGAAGCCCCCGTAGTTTTCTTGGCTTTTGCTGTGGGGGAAACCCCGGCTCCTGAGCGCAGCGAAGGAGAACGGGGAGGGGGCAAGACTCCCCCATGTCAAAAGCCTTAAGAAAACAAGGGGCTGAAGTGTTAAGTGAAAAGAAATATCCCCTGCCAGTGAACGGTCTGCGCAGTGGACCACGGACGGGTTCATAAGAATATTTACAATTCTCTATTATTAATGACCTGATTGCATTACAAAAACCCTGAACATGATTCTGTTGAAAAATCCGATCTAAAGAATATGCGCATAATACGTGAATTCTGGTTGCCAATTTTGCTCTACTTAATCTTTCTGTCCGGTTATCAGATATGGAAAGGATGTACCCTGCCCGTTTCGGAAACGGGAAAAAATAAGATCATAATAATTCCCACAGGGAGCACCTTCTCCTCGGCAGTACAGCTACTTGAGGCAGAAGGCTTAATAAAATCCAAAAGGTATTTTTATATCCTTGCCTGGTGGGGAAATGCAACAACCAGGATCCAGGCAGGGGAATACGAACTTTCCCCGACCCAAACGCCTGTAGAGATCCTGGATTATCTGGTCCAGGGAAAGACCCGCCAGTATATTGTCACCATCCCCGAGGGCTATAACCTGTTTCAAATAAACGGCCTTCTTGAAAATGCAAAATTGACATCCGGCGATTCATTCCTCAAGGTGGCAAGGAACCGTAAGATCTTGAAGACCCTTGGCATAGAGGCTGATAGTGCTGAGGGCTATATTTACCCTGATACCTATCAGTTGACCAAGGGCGCCACGGAACTTGAGATGCTCCGAACCTTTGTTAACCGTTTCTGGGGAGTATGGAATTCAGAAGGATTCAGCAGCAGAGCAGAAGAATTGGGTGTTAAAGTCCACGATATAGTAATACTTGCTTCCATAGTGGAAAAAGAGGCTATGCAATCATGGGAAAGGCCGTTAATTGCTTGTGTATTCTGGAATCGGCTAAAAAAGAATATGCCTCTCCAGGCAGATCCAACCGTTCATTACGGGATACTTGTGGAAACCAGGGTAAGGAAGCGCCGTCTCAGGTGGAAAGACCTCAGAAAAGCCACCCCCTATAACACTTACGTAAACAAAGGTCTCCCCAAAGGGCCGATTTCAAATCCGGGTAAGGAGTCCATCAGGGCGACTCTCTATCCATCAAAAAAGGATTATTTCTATTTTGTTTCAAAAAACAACGGAACACATTATTTTTCCCGGACCCTGGATGAACACAACAGGGCGGTAGATCAGTATCAACGCCGACGTAAATACCGGCCCAGAAAAGAAATCAAACCTGATCTATCACAAACCGCTCTTCCATCTTCCCCCACTTTAAACCACCAGTCTTTTTCTTATTAATCACCAAATAATAATCAAAAAAATATTTCAAAAGTTTCAAGTATATGATACTGTTTCCCGATACAAAAATCAGAGGTGATTTATATGGTTCCATCTCAATTTTTAAGAATCACTGTTTTCATAAGATAATCGCAGAAAAATAGAGGAAACCGTGGCTCTATTTATATAACATACTGTAATATTTATATTAAATTGTCTCTCGATTCTCTTGACAGACAATTTCTTATTTCAATATATTAAAAAATGTTAGAAAATGGTGGGATAAAGTGGGGTAAAAGGCAATGTTCAGGGGAAGGTCGGCCCATGTCTTAGACGCCAAGGGCCGTCTCAGCATCCCGGCCCGTTTCAGAGAGGTCTTGCAGGCAAAATACGATGGCCGGTTGATAGTCACCAACCTGCCCTCCTGTCTCGCAGCTTATCCTTTTGAAGAATGGCGAAAAATAGAAGAGCATTTCAGCCGGTTCCAATTCGGACCTCCTGAGGTCGTCGCCTTTAAAAGGTATTTGTTGGGAGCAGCAGCGGAATGTCCCTTGGACGGCCAGGGAAGGATATTGATCCCTCTGAGGCTCCGTGAAGAAGCGGGGCTTACCAAGGATGTGGTCCTCTCGGGCATGCTTACTTACTTCGAGGTCTCGAACAAGGATAACCTGGACAAAGAGTTGCGAAAAACGAGGGATAACTTTGACGAGTACAGCAGCAGTATCACTGCTAAATTCGGGGCCAGTGGCTGAAAAGGAGACCAGACATGTACCTGTAATGGTCTCTGAAGTACTGGATAGTCTTTCGCCGGGGTCCGGAGGGATCTATGTTGATGCAACACTGGGGCTGGGAGGCCATGCGGAGGCCATGTTGACAAGGTACCCCGGGATCAAATTGGTCCTCGGCCTTGACCGTGACATAGAAACCCTGGAGCGGGCCAAATCCAGGTTGAGCCCATTTGGAGAAGGGGTAATTCGATTGATTCACAGCAACTTTATCCATCTCCATGATATCCTCTTATCCAACAGAATAGGGCAAGTTGACGGGATACTCATGGACCTCGGAATTTCCACCTTCCACCTGGAAAACAGCGGGAGGGGCTTCAGTTTTTCCAGAGACGAGCCCCTTGACATGCGAATGGATCTCTCCGGCGCAGTGACTGCTGCCGATCTGGTCAACAAGCTTCCGGCAGAAAGATTGACCGAGCTTATCCAGACATACGGAGAAGAGAGATGGGCAAAGAGAATTGTCAAATGCATATGTGACAGGCGGAAGACCGCCCCGATTCTGACCTCGGCGGACTTGGCAAAGGTGGTTGCCAATGCCATTCCCAGGAAATACCATCCCCGCCGAATTCATGCCGCCACGAGGACCTTCCAGGCGCTTCGAATCGCTGTGAACAGAGAGCTGGACGACCTTGAAGAGGCCCTTAATACATTCCCGTCCTGCCTGAAACCTGGGGGACGACTGTGTATTATCTCTTTTCATTCCCTTGAAGACCGTCTGGTAAAGACCGCTTTCAGAGAAGATAACAGACTGAAACCCTTGACCAAGAAACCTCTGGTACCGGGCCCTGAGGAGATACGCATTAATCCCAGGGCCAGGAGTGCCAAACTGAGAGTAGCTCAATGTATAGAACTGCTGGCGCAACCCAATTAAAATCAATGTAGCGGATCCCTTGCAAGGCCTGCTTCAGGAGGAAAAGAGATGAGTCCTCGACCAGCGACGATCAGAATACCTCAGAGACGTTCATATGTTCCAATGGCACAAAAAAACAGAACCGGCACCGGCCTTTCTTTCTCAAAAGTACTCAAGACAACCCGTCAAATGGCAATCGCTATCATATTTGCCCTGGCTGTCCTGTTAACTCTGGGGTTCTGGACTGCTCACCAGACACGAAAAACAGCAAAGGATATAGAGCTCCTTCAGGCTGAGAAGGGCCGTCTCAGTGCTCAATATCAGGATTTCAGCACTCAGGTGGACCGGCTCAAAGCACGAAGCCGCTTGGAAAAGCTGGGGAAAAAAATGGGACTTCATCCACCTGCCGACAGACAGATAATATCACTTAATTGACAGAGATCTGAATGAGTTTTCCTTATAAAAATAAGAGAATTTTGTTTCTTTTCGGCCTGGCAGGTCTTGTGATCTTTACCGCACCGTTTGTTGGCTGCTTTTGGCAGGGCAATAATGTCAATAGCGAAGATGACGCTGATTCCTCCAAGTTTTCCCGGCAACGGAGCCGTGACTACTATTCCCCGAAAAGCCCCTTGTACAGGGGCATAATTCTTGACAGGGCAGGAGCGGTATTCGCCGTGAGCCGTAAGAAGGACTGCGGCCTGGCAAGGCCTTCCGAATATAAAAGGGTATATCCTTGCGGTTCACTGGCTTCTCCGGTTTTGGGGTTTATCGATCGCGGCGGCAGAGGCCTCGAGGGAGTTGAATACACTTACAACAGCCTTTTGAGCCATACGAATATATCCCTGACTTATCCGGGCGGGCAGGAACTTATACTTACCCTCGAAAAAGACATTCAGGCACTGGCAGAAAGGGAGCTTGACAGGCAACTTAGAAGACTTAAGGCCGATAAGGGCTGTCTTGTCATAATGAGCGTTGAAAACGGCGAGATTCTCGCCATGGCCAGCAAGCCCTCCTGGGACCCGGGACGTTTTTGGGAGCTGCCTGCGACGAACATTACAAATTACTCCCTGCAGGATGATGTCGACCCAATAGTCCTTGTGACTCTCTTGAGCTGGATGTTTGAACAAAGTGAGCAGCCAAAATCAAAAAACCAATCTCCAGACCGAACGGCCTGCAAGTGTAAATGGGAGACCTTGGATGAAGGTGTGGTCCTGTGGAGTCCCTGGACTGGACAGGAGCTGAAAGACCTTGTCTCTTACGATGGCCTGTCAAGGGATCTCTGGGGTCTGGGATTTGGCCAGACGACAGGTATTGATCTTCCGGCTGAAGGTCAGGGCAGCCTGTCTTCAGTCCTGCCGGGGCTGCAGAACTGCTTACTATACCGAGGCATTACAGCCAGCCCGATCCAGATTCTCAGGGCCTTCTCAGCACTGATAAATGGAAATATATTGGTAACGCCACACCTGGCCTTGCAGAAAGGCCGTAAGGAATTCCCGCCATCCGAGTCTTCCGTGAAGGACCAGAGGCAGGTCAAAGTCCCATGGTTAACAGAAGAGCTTATGCTCAGATCGCGGAAAAATCTCGCAGTCAGGTCAGGGCCTTCTCTTGCGAGCATCAGGTGGAATGGACAGGCCGGACGAATATCCATCCGATCTCCGGCCCAGGTCACGGTTCTGGGATTCTGGCCCGACAGATCACCCAAAGTAAGTTATATTGGTTTTCTCGATGGCGTAAAAATTGACCCTCGTAAGCGCCGGGGCACTTTAGGCCGGGCACTGTTGGTGGTAAAACAGGCGGCACAGATACCTTTGAACGACGAATGGCAAACGGCAAAAAGCAAAGAAACCAAAAAAGATCTATCCATGATGCCAAACCTCAAGGGAAAATCCGCAAGACAGGCAATGGACATTCTGCAATCCATAGGCCTTTCTATCAAACTCAAGGGCGCAGGGACCGTGGTCGCGCAGAAACCAAGATCAGGAATGCCCCTTAAGGGCGTGAAGGTCTGCAACATAACGTGCAAGTGATGTCTAATAACATGCAGAACGAAAGGGCATTACGGGATATGTTGGGAGTGCTCAGACCTGTTAGGCCCACCGTTTTTTCTCCATCGGACCTTGATGACGTAAAAATCACGGGCATATCCGCAGACTCCAGGCAGGTGAAGCAGGGATACGTATTCGCGGCAATTCCAGGCACTGAATTTGACGGAAGACAATTTATCAGTGATGCCGTAGAGAAAGGAGCCGCTGTCCTGTTAGTGCCGGGCCAGGACGCCCGACGTTATTATATCGAATCCGTACCTGGAACACTTCCTGTTATAGGGGTTGACGATCCCAGGCTCTCAACCGGCCTCCTGGCAAGTGCCTTTTATGGAAACCCCAGTGAAAAAATGGACCTCGTAGCCGTTACGGGCACTAATGGTAAGACCACGATCACATATCTCATGGAAGGAATCTTCAGCAAAGCCGGACTGAACCCTGGTGTAATAGGGACTATAAACAGGAGACATGGAGGTGTGGAGGTACCTTCCGAACTCACCACCCCGGATGCCGTAAGACTGCAAAAGATTCTGGCAGATATGCTGGAACAAGGAGTAAAAGCGGCGGCCTTGGAGGTATCTTCTCATGCCATTGACCAGCGAAGGATCTCCGGGTGCAGTTTCGCCGCATCTGTCTTTACCAATCTGGGCCGCGATCACCTGGATTATCACCAAGACATGGAACGATATTTCCGGGCTAAGGCAAAACTGTTTTTGGAGCATCCCTCTGGTGCGGCAATTATTAATATTGATGACCTCCATGGAAGGCGACTGTGGGAGATTCTGCAAAAAGAAAAGATCAGTTATGGTCTCAGTCCTGAGGCCGAGGTGAGGCCTGAGTCGCAGTCCATCAATATTGATGGAATAACAGGCAGGCTTGTCACGCCCAGAGGGCCTGTTTCTTTCAGATCCAGGCTTACGGGTTCCTATAATCTCTATAACATCCTTGCAGCAGTAGCGGCTTCAATCGCCCTCGGGATAGATACGGACCATATTCAGGCCGGTATAGAATCAGTGACGCGCATTCCGGGGAGACTCGATCCTGTGTGCACTCCCAATGGAGTGACTGCTTTTGTAGATTATGCTCACACACCTGATGCCCTTGAATGTGTCCTGAACAGCCTTGTTACATTAGGATTCAGGCCCGTGATTTGCGTAGTCGGCTGCGGTGGGGACAGGGACCGGAGTAAGCGTCCTCTTATGGCGCAGGCAGCGGCTTCACTCGCGGATATTGTTGTGCTGACCTCTGACAATCCCCGCACTGAAGACCCTCTTGCCATACTCGAGCAGATGTTGAACGGCCTCAGGGACCTTCCGCCTCATCATCCTGCAAACAGAGCAAAAGTGAAGGTAATTCCGGACAGGAGGGACGCCATATCATGGGCGGCGGAAAGAGCGCGCCCCGGCGCCTGCCTGCTGGTGGCAGGGAAGGGCCACGAAACATGCCAGATAATCGGCAGCGGGCGATTTGCCTTTGACGATAGAGAGGTATTGAAAGAGGCCTTTGGGTCAAAAGGCAGGGTTCAGGGTTCAGGGTTCAGGGTTCAGGGTTCAGGGAATAAAAGACAAGAGTCAAAAGTAGAGGTTCTTGAGGATCAGGGATTTCGATTAAAGGCCTCCCAGGTGGCAAAGGCCATTGGAGCCCGAGTCCTTTCGGGTGATCCTGACATATCAATCCATGGCGTATCAACAGATTCCAGATCGGTGAGAACAGGGAATATATTCTGGGCGCTTCCAGGGGACCGCTTCAACGGCCATGACTTTGTCCTCGAAGCCATAAGAAAAGGCGCCGTTGGTGCCGTAGTCAGTTCGATTCCTGACCCTGGACTTTCGGCTTTCAGCCCTCGATCCCGTCCGGTCCTGTTGAAAGTTCAGGATACCTTGAAGAGCCTGGGAGACTTCGCATCATGGTACAGGGAATACCTCGGAATCAAGGTGATCGGCATTACAGGTAGTTGCGGCAAGACCACAACAAAAGAACTGATTTCCTCGATCCTGGGGAAGAAATGGAAAGTGGCTAAGACCCCGGGGAATTTCAACAACCTTATCGGACTTCCCCTCAGCCTGCTTTCGGCCAAAACCGATGACTCCTGGGTAATGCTGGAGATGGGAACGAACCGGCCCGGAGAGATATCCCGGCTGTGCGAAATCGCTCAGCCGCAAGCGGGCCTTATTACTACCATACAGCCTGCCCATCTTGTCGGCCTGGGGGGCATAAAAGAAGTGGCCGAAGAAAAATGGGGACTCTGGAGAGCCCTTCCCCGGACGGGTGTGGCAGTGATGAACCTTGACGACCCACTGGTTACTGAAGGGGCAAAAGATCTGACGTGCCGGATAGTGGGTTATTCTCTGACACCCAATCCCCAACTCAAAGCTCAAAGCTCAAAGCTCAAAGCTGCAATCACTTGCCTGTCCTGGACCCCGGTCGAGCATGGCACTCTGCTGGACCTGGATATCGCGGGAAGCAGGCTCTCTGTCGATCTTTCCCTCATAGGTAAGGCGAACGTGCAGAATGCCGTTGCAGCCGCGGCTGCAGGCCATGCAGTGGGGCTGAAGCCGGTCAGTATAAAGCAGGGGCTTGAGGAAGTGAAACCGGTTCCGGGCCGTCTGTTTCTGAAGAATCTTGGATCCGGATGGAGGCTGATAGACGATTCTTATAATGCAAATCCCGGTTCTGCGAGAGCGGCCCTTGAGACCCTCGAATTCTGGAGCAGGGGCGAGAAAAAGATAGCGATCCTGGGAGACATGCTGGAACTCGGCAATGCCGCTCGCAAGTTTCATCAGGATCTCGGACGGCTTGCAGCCCAAACAGGGGTTGATCTTTTAGTTTCAGCAGGCCGGTTTGCTGATACTGTTTCCGGGGCTGCAAAAAAGGCGGGTATTTCGCAAGAGGCTATCCGCATCTTCCCCGACACGGAGGATTTGCTTTCATGGATAGAATCAGACGCTCTTGATTGCATGCCTTCCCCGGCAATTATACTCGTAAAGGGATCACGGGCCGTAGGCCTTGAGAAGGCAGCAGATGCCCTTATCAGGCATCTGGGAGGAGGATAGGTTATGTTCTTTCATCTGCTGTATCCTCTCCACGATTTGTGGCCCGTATTCAACGTCTTTCGTTATATTACGTTCAGGACGATATATTCGGCTGTTACTGCCCTTTCGATAATATTGTTCCTCGGCCCCTGGTTCATAAGACGTATGCGTGCAATGCAGATGGGGCAGATCATCAGGGACGACGGACCGGCAAGACATCGTGCAAAGGCCGGTACACCGAGCATGGGGGGTATATTGATCGTCGGGTCCATCGTGATCGCTACGCTCCTGTGGGCGGACCTCGGTAATCTTTACGTGTGGATAAGCCTTTTGATTCTTGTCGGTTACGGCGCAATAGGCCTTGCAGACGACCTGCTGAAGATCAGAAAAAAGAACAGTGTTGGGCTGCCGGGCAGATGGAAACTTCTTGGCCAGGCAGTCTTTGTATTTTTGGCTGCATGGATAATCGCTGCACATGGGAAGTGGGACACACATCTCAGCATCCCTTTTTTTAAGAACTTCCGGCCCGATCTCGGAATCATGTATGGTCTTTTTGCCCTGCTTGTGATCGTCGGGGCCTCTAATGCCGTAAATCTGACCGACGGGCTGGACGGGCTGGCTGCCGGCCCCTTCATAGTGGCCGCAGCGGTCTATACCTTGTTTACATACCTGGCCGGCCACTCGACTATTGCCCAGTACCTCAGGATTCCTTCTGTCCCCGGCGCAGGAGAGCTTGCAGTGTTTTGTGGCGCCATGGTAGGAGCGGGCCTGGGTTTCCTCTGGTATAATACATATCCTGCAGAGATCTTCATGGGAGATGCAGGTTCCCTTGCCGCAGGCGGCGCCCTTGGGACAGTGGCCGTACTTTCGAAGCAGGAGATGCTGCTTGTAATTGTGGGCGGAGTCTTTGTAGCTGAGGCATTATCCGTAATTCTTCAGGTCTTCTACTTCAAGGCAACAGGAGGCAGGAGGATCTTCCGTATGGCACCTGTCCATCATCACTTTGAGCTTAAGGGATGGAAAGAGCCAAAGGTCATCGTGAGGTTCTGGATAATTTCCATATTGCTGGGGCTGGTTGCAGTCAGCACTCTCAAGTTGAGATAGGAAAGGGATTTGGTGAGTAAATATTTGGTGATTGAGTGGAACTGAAAGGCAGGAAAGTAACAGTACTGGGCATGGGTGTATCCGGACAGGCGGCTGCCGGATGGATCGTCTCCCAGGGGGCGCAAGTCACGTGCAGCGACTTGAATCCACTGGACAGGTGGCCCGAGGGACTGGCAGACTGGTGTGACGAAAACGGCGTTAGGGTGGAGACGAAAAGACATGAGGTGGAGACCTGCCTCTCATCCGATCTGATTGTGGTCAGCCCGGGTGTTCCGCATGAAACCCCTGCCCTTGAGGCCGCACGCAGGTCCAATATACCTGTGGTCGGGGAGCTGGCCCTTGCGGCATCTTTTTGGAAGGGGCCTTTAATCGGCATAACCGGCACAAACGGGAAAACCACTACCACGATGCTCGTGGATGAGATGTTAGAAAAGGCCGGTGTGCCTCATGTAAAGGCAGGGAACATCGGGCAGCCATTATCTATGTTCATTGAAAGACACACCGGTGAAACTATTGCGGTTCTTGAAATCAGCAGCTTCCAGTTGGATTACTTCCCCAGGGTCAAATACTTCCCCTTCCGTCCTCCAAGGTTCAGGATAGCGGCATGGCTCAATCTTGCCCCGGATCACCTTGACCGCTACCGGGACATCAGAAGTTACGGAGAGAGCAAGGCAGTAATATACGATTTCCAGTGGCCTGAAGATTGGGCCATCCGCAATATGGACGACAAGGAACTGGAAAAGTGGAAGAACAGAGGGCGTGCCAGAAGGCTCTGCTTCGGAGGACTGCGCCCCGGGGTTCCCGGAGCAGTGCTGGACACATCCCTGAAAAAGATCAACGTCATGTGGCATGATAATAAATGTGAGGAATATGATCTGGAAGGCTGGTCACTGAAGGGCCTGCACAACGCTCAAAACCTGGCTTGCGCCATACTTATTTCACGTCTGGCAGGTGCAGGTGCAGGTGCCGTGCAGTCTGTTGTCCGCAGCTTCAAAGCCGCGCCCCACAGGCTTCAGTGGGTGGCCCAATATGGAGGCATAGACTATTATGACGACTCCAAGGCCACCAATATGGCATCCGTACTCTGTGCCCTTAAATCCATAGGGCAGCCAATAGTGCTGATTGCCGGCGGCCGCGGCAAGGGTGAAGATTACTCATCACTGGCAGAAACTGCAAAAGGGGGACGCATTCGCAGCGCGGTTGTCATGGGAGAGGAGGCCGGGGCATTTGAAAGGGTCCTGAGCAAGGTAATACCGGTTATCGAAGTGCGCGGAACAAAAGACGGCAAAAAGACCATGGAGAAAGCCGTAAGAGAGGCTATGTCCCTGGCCGAGCCGGGTGATGCCGTACTCCTTTCCCCGGCCTGTTCCAGCTTTGATATGTTCAGGAACTATGAAGAACGGGGCATGGCCTTTCAGAAGGCAGTCCTGGAACTGGGTGATTGAATAAATGGACATCGCAATCCGCAATCCGCAATCCGTAATCCGCAACCCGGATCACCAAACCACCAAATTGGTCGTAGCCGGTGGTGGTACGGGAGGACATGTGTTTCCGGGAATAGCCGTGGCTGAAGCCATGGAAATATACGGTCATGTGGATGTCTTGTGGATAGGCACGGGCCGTCCGGTGGAAAAAGATGCACTCTCAGGGCGTCAATGGGATTATCGCATCCTGAGTACAAGACCTCTCAGGGGCTCAGGCCTTGCAGGAACCATATGCTCTCTGGCCGGGCTTCCCTCCTCCGCTGCCAGGGCCTTTTTGTGGCTTAAATCATTCAGGCCTCATGTGGTATTGGGTGTAGGGGGATATGTCTCCGGGCCCGTGCTGCTTGCAGCAAGAATATTGCGGGTATCCGTTGCCATCCATGAACAGAATCTCATCCCCGGGCTCACGAACCGTCTGGCCTCAAGATTTGCAAAGACCGTGTTTGTGAGCTTCAAGGAAACTGCCAGATACTTTCCAAAAAACAGGGTAATTTTCACCGGAAATCCCATACGGAAAGACATTATTCAATCACCAGATCACCAGATCACCAGATCACCAGATTCCAGGCTCCTGGTGCTGGGGGGAAGTCAGGGTGCCAGATGCCTGAACCGGCTTGTCTGTTCGGCCATTCAGGTCTTGTGGCAATCCGGTTTTCATGTGGAAATTATCCACCAAACCGGTAAGCTGGATGTGCCGGATATTGAGAAATTTTACAAGGACGCAGACATTCCGGCCAGAGTGACTCCATTTATATCCGATATTGGTGAATCCTATTCCTGGGCGGATCTGGTTATCTGCCGGGCCGGTGCAGGTACGCTGGCCGAGGTCACAGCCCTTGGAAGGCCCTCTATACTGATTCCCTATCCATCGGCAACAGATATGCATCAAGAGGCCAATGCCAGAGAACTGTCTGTGGCCGGGGCTGCAAAATATTTCCGGGAGGGAGAAATAGGTGCTGTCAAACTGGCAGGAGAGATACAGTCCTTGCTTGAGGATCCTGAAAAACTCGCTAATATGGGGAAAAATGCTCGAAAACTCGGAAGACCCATGGCAGCCGCAGAAATAGCCGCCACGCTGATAAAGATGGCCTGCCATAGTCTTTCATGTTCTGAAGCAGGGAATAATTCATTGAAAGATTCTACACTGCATAGTCATGTATAAAAAACAGCATATTCATTTTGTGGGAATCGGCGGAATAGGCATGAGCGGACTTGCAAGGGTCCTTCTCAATCTTGGATATACAATCACAGGTTCTGATTTATGTGAGACTGAAATCACCAGGTGTCTCAATAAGCTGGGGGGCATAATCTATAAGGGTCATGCCCCTGAAAATATTCAGGGAGCCGATGTAGTGGTGATTTCTTCTGCCGTCAGGGAAAGCAACCCCGAAGTCCAGGAGGCCTATTCCTCTCAAATTCCTGTCATACCGAGGGCTGAAATGCTTGCGGAATTGATGCGGCTCAAGAAGTTCGGCATAGCAGTGGCCGGTGCTCACGGAAAGACCAGCACGACCTCTATGATCTCTTCTGTGCTTCGCGCAGCCGGCCTTGATCCGACGGTCATCATAGGGGGAAAGGTGAATGGTATTGGAAGCAATGCCTGTTGGGGACAGGGCGAGTTCCTGATAGCAGAAGCCGATGAGAGTGACGGGAGTTTCCTGCGCCTTACGCCAAGCATAGCCGTGGTAACCAATATAGACAGAGAGCACCTGGACTATTATGCAGACATGAATGCCATAATCCGGTGTTTTCTGGACTTCATAGACAAAATCCCTTTCTATGGCCTTGCCATACTCTGCGGAGATGACCCCCGCCTCAGAGAGATGCTCCCGGCAGTAAAAAAACGGGTAATGACTTACGGGACAGGACCCGAGTCTGATCTGCAGGCCAGAGACATACACTTCGAAGGCCTGGGAGCATCCTTCAGGGCCTGGTGGCAGAACGCCGAACTCGGCAGGATACAACTCAAGGTCCCGGGGCTGCACCATGTAAGAAATTCCCTGGCTGCAATGGCCCTGGGCCTTGAACTTGAGATACCCTTTCACAAGATCCGGACCGGTCTCATGTCATATGAAGGTGTAGGCAGACGATTTGAGATACTGGGTGAGGCAGAAGGGATAACAATAGTGGATGATTATGCGCACCACCCTACTGAGATACTGGCCACACTCGCGGCTGCCAGGACATGTTGGCCTGAACGCCGGTTCGTGGTTCTTTTTGAACCCCACCGGTACAGCAGGACCCGGATGTTAATGGACGATTTCACCACGGCCTTTGGGGAGGCTGATGAACTGTGGCTGACAGAGATCTATCCAGCCGGCGAAACCCCCATAGTCGGAGTCAGTGGAAGACGTCTGGCCAGAAATATCAGGGATAAACAGGGCAGGCAGGTGCATTATGTGGAGTCCTGCGGGGACCTTCCCGGGGCAATTATATCAAGTCTCCAGGAGGATGACGTGGTCATAACACTCGGTGCCGGCACTATAGGCCGTATAGGAACGAAAATTCTGGACATGCTTAAGACAAAGGAGCCAGCGATTGCTTTCTGAGGATCTGAAAAAAATAAGAGATCTCCAGGTACGTGAGGATGTTCCTCTTTTACCACTTACAAGCTTCCGGATAGGCGGGCCCGCGCATCTGTTCCTGGTTCCGGGCAGTTTGAAGGCCCTTGAGCAGACTATTTCTTACCTCAGTAATCGCTCCATACCCTATAAGGTGCTGGGCCGGGGAAGCAACCTGTTGATCAGCGATAAAGGCGTGAAGATAGTCATGAGCCTTGCAGCTTTGAACAGTATCCATTCCTCCCCCCGTGGCCATTTCCTTAAAACAGTGTCCGTAGGGGCAGGATGCAGGCTGGATTCCTTTGTTTCCTGGTCCATACGCAACGGCCTGTCCGGCCTTGAGAATCTTTCGGGTATTCCGGCAAGTATAGGGGGGGCCATAGCCATGAACGCAGGCACTAACAAGTTTTCCATGTCAGAAGCAATAGAAGCTGTACAATTTACAGGCCCTGATGGGAGTTGCTGGCTCCGGAGAGATAGACTGCAATTTGATTACAGGTCCTTAAGGCTTCCGGACAGGGCCCTTATCTCTGCCGCAAGGATTCAACTCTGCAAAGCCGATCCCGATCGGATCAGGCGCCGTGTCAAAAGGGTGATGCTCAAACGGAGGGCCACCCAGCCTGCAGGAGAACCGAGTGCAGGGTGTATTTTCAGAAATCCCCCGGGAGATTCAGCAGGAAGGCTCATAGACCGGTGCGGACTCAAGGGTCTTAGAATCGGTGATGCCGAGATATCCAAAAGGCATGCAAACTTTATTGTGAACTGCGGAAAAGCCAGTGCTCTACAGGTAGTGGATCTGCTAAAAATCATCAGGGAGCGCGTACAAAAAGAGACTGGCATTAAACTTGTCCCGGAGGTGTCTGTTTGGGGTATGGAGACATGAAGATCAGAAGGACGTCCACAGAATTCAGGTCTTCAATGCATGGATCAGGCCCGTGGACCAGTCTGATATTTCCGGTATCGTGGTCTATCCATCCCAAAATGTTGATCGCCATGGCCTCGGCATGCCTGGTTCTTGCCGGCCTTTTTGTGTGTTGGCATTGGGTATGTCGGTCTGAACTTTTCAGGGTCGGCCAGGTCCTGGTGAAAGGCTGCAATCATCTCACAGAAGAGGAGGTTTTGCAGATCAGCGGTGTAACCGCCCGGGACAATCTCATGTCTCTCGATCTGGAATCAATCGCAACGAACATAGAGGCGCATCCCTGGGTCAATGCCGTTGAAGTTGAGAGAGAGCTGCCGGACCACTTGATGATCACGATCAAAGAACGCACTCCGGTAGCCCTATTGAATTCTGACAAGATCTATTTGATTGATGAGCAGGGTAAGATTATCGATGAACTACTTTCTGCGGAAGAGCCCGTATCTCTTCCCATCATCACAGGAATTGATCCGAAGTACACAGAGAATCACCAGATCACCGAATCACCAGATCACCAGATCCAAAAGGCCCTGGAATTAATATCCATGGCAGGCAGAGGTACAAGAACTCTGGGTGTCAATAACATAAGCCAGATACACATAGCCGGAAAAGACACCTTAATACTCTATACGGCTGACAGCGGTATTCCTTTTCACTTTGATACTGAAGACCTCAACTCTCAGTTCAGTAAGGCGGAAAAAGTCCTGTATCAACTTTATAGTTCAGGAAAATATAAAAAAGTGGCTAAAGTTGAACTGGACTACGGTCCCGGTCAGGCCCTGGTCAGTCTGAAAGATTAGGAGAGGAAATGGTCGAGAGGCCGGGTGACATAATCGTCGGTCTGGATATCGGCACCACTAAAATATGTGCGGTAGTGAGTGAATTCAACAGTAAGGGTGCTGATATTATAGGCGTGGGAACTCACCCTTCCGTAGGTCTCCGGAAGGGAGTGGTTGTCAATATAGACAACACCGTTGATTCCATACGGAGGGCTATGGAAGAGGCGGAGCTCATGGCCGGGTGCGAGATAGGCTCTGTGTTAATCGGCATTGCCGGCGGCCATATAAAAGGCTTCAATAGCCATGGGGTGATAGCTGTAAAGGGCCAGGAGGTCTCCCAGGAGGACGTTGACAGGGTCATAGATGCGGCAAGGGCGGTGGCCATACCCCTCGACAGGGAGGTTATTCATATTCTGCCTCAAGAGTATATGGTGGATGAGCAGAGAGGGATCCTGGATCCTGTCGGTATGACCGGGGTAAGGCTGGAAGCCAAGGTACATATAGTAACAGGAGCGGTTACGGCTGCCCAGAACCTTATCAAGTGCGCAAACAGGGCGGGACTCGATGTAGTTGACATAGTTTTTCAGCCCCTTGCCTCGGCCGAGGCCGTCCTAACCCAGGAAGAAAAGGACCTCGGGGTGGCCCTTGTGGACTTCGGGGGCGGCACCACGGATCTTGCCCTGTTTACTGATGGTGCAATAAAACACACGGCGGTGCTGGGACTTGGCGGTAACAACCTTACTAATGACATAGCAGTCGGGTTAAGGACGCCTGTCAAGGAGGCCGAACAAATAAAGACACGTCACGGCAGTTGCCTCAGTTCCCTTGTGGATAAAGACCAGATGATAGAAGTCCCCAGTGTGGGAGGGCGCAAACCCAGGCTTCTGTCCAGACACATATTGTCTGAGATACTTGAGCCCAGGGTGGAGGAGATTTTTACACTGATTGACCAGGAAATGGAACGGACGGGACTTAAAGAACTATTGGCCGGAGGAGTTGTTATAACCGGAGGCTCTGCCCTGCTGCCCGGAATTGCCGAGATCGCAGACCAGGTATTCCAGTTGCCGACGAGAATCGGTTTTCCGCAACGGATCTCCGGCCTGGTGGACGTGGTCAACGGACCCATGTTCGCTACTGCCGTGGGTCTTGTGCTCTTCGGCATGGAAAGTCAACCCAGAAAGAAATTCCGGATAAGGGATGGAAACATATTCAATCGGGTAACCCTTCGCATGAAGTCATGGTTCAAGATTTAAATATCAGTTGGAGGACCAAACATATGTCGTTTGAGTTTATAGAACCAAACCTCAGTGCAAAGATAAAGGCAATAGGAGTCGGAGGCGGAGGCGGAAACGCTATTAACAACATGATAGCCTCCGAACTCAAGGGGGTTGAATTTGTGGCTGCAAATACGGATTCCCAGGCCCTTGAAATGTCTTTGGCCTCTAATAAGATTCAACTGGGTAAAGGGCTCACCAGGGGACTCGGAGCAGGGGCAAAACCTGAAATCGGCAGGGAGGCCGCAGAAGAGAGCGTAGACGATATCCGGGCAATGCTGGAAGGAAGCGATATGGTCTTCATCACTGCCGGCATGGGCGGAGGCACCGGCACCGGAGGGGCCCCCGTCATTGCCGAAATCAGTAAGGAAATCGGCGCCCTTACAGTAGCGGTAGTGACAAAACCTTTTTCCTTTGAAGGAAATCGCAGGACGCAAGTTGCAGAAGAAGGGATAAAAGAATTAAAAGATGTTGTAGATACCATAATAACCATACCAAACGACCGTCTCAGAAGTCTTGCACAGCCTAACACCCCGATACTCGAGATGTTCCGAAAGGCAGACGAGGTCCTCTACTATGCAGTAAGAGGTATTTCAGACCTCATAGTCCTGAAGGGATATATAAACGTGGATTTTGCGGATGTTCGCACTGTCACGGCTGAAATGGGGATGGCCCTCATGGGTACCGGTGTTGCCAGGGGATCGCGCAGGGCACTGGAGGCAGTACAAATGGCCATAGCCAATCCATTGCTCGAAGACATCTCCATAAGCGGAGCCAGGGGCATACTGATCAATATCACTGCAAGCAGTTCTACCCTGAGTATGGAGGAGGTGGAGCAGTCATCATCCTTGATTCGTGACGAGGCCCATGAGGACGCCAATATCATCCTCGGTACCGTATTTGACGACGGCATAGACGAAGAGATCAGGATAACAGTCATAGCCACCGGCATAGGGACTGTTGCTCCATCCCTTGAAAAGCACATAGAATCCATAAAGAAAAAGAATAAAACTGTGAAACCGGATCGTGATCCGACGACCTGCATCCAAATGAATCACATATTGGAATCAGGCCTGAAAAAAAGGCCGAGAAAACAGATATCAAACTTTGAGGGCCTTGACAAGCTGGACGACAGTGAATTGGACATCCCTGCCTTTATCAGGCAAAAGGCGGACTGAGACTGAGGGCCTGTCAGGAATACTAAATACCGAAGACCGACTTAATATGATTACCCATCGTCAGGGCTATGGCGTGAATCTGCTCCTCTTTTTCACCTTCAACCATTATGCGTATAACCGGCTCAGTGCCGGAGGCCCTGACAAGTATTCTGCCTCTGCGTTTAAGATCTTTCTCTAACTGGTCCTTGAGTTCCTTGAGACCGGCAATTTCATCCACGTTCTTCTTTTCCCGCACGCGGACATTATGTAGTACCTGGGGAAAGGAATCCATTATGTCGGCAAGTCCTGAAAGGGGCCTTTCTTTCCTTTGCATGATAGCCAGAAGCTGCAGGGCAGCCAGGATGCCATCTCCTGTAGTTATATGATCCAGGAATATCAGGTGTCCTGACTGCTCACCACCGAAGTTGTAACCTGTCCTCCTCATGGTCTCCACTACGTAGCGGTCACCAACCTGCGTTCTGACCAGACGCCCGCCTTTATTCTCCAGGGCGACCTCAAGTCCTATATTGCTCATAACCGTCGCCACTACGGTATTAAAGTTGAGTCTGCCCCTGTCAATCATATCATAGGCGCATATTGCCATAAGGTGATCTCCATTGACCACTGAACCCTTTTCGTCAACTACTATTACACGATCACCATCACCGTCAAGAGCGATCCCGATATCGGCGTTGTGCTCGCCCACGGCCTTCTGTATGAGTTCAGGATAAATGGCTCCGCACCTGTAGTTAATATTGGTGCCGTTCGGGCTCACTCCCAATCTGATTACATCGGCCCCAAGCTCTTCAAAAACAGCAGGAGCCACCTTGTAGGTCGCACCATGTGCACAGTCCAGCACGACCTTAACGCCATCCAGGGCAAGATCCTTTGGAAACGTATTTTTCAGAAATACTATGTACCTGCCGGGGGCATCGTCAATGCGGAAGGCCTTGCCGACATTCTGTCCTGTCGGCTGGGATTTTATCAGGGCCTCAGAATCCATCAGTTCCTCTATTCGTTCCTCTAATTCATCGGGCAATTTAAAGCCCTCACCCGAAAAGAGTTTTATCCCATTATCCTGAAAGGGATTATGGGACGCTGATATAACTACCCCGGCATCAGCTCTCATATTGGCGGTAAGAAATGCAATGGCCGGAGTAGGCATGGGCCCCAGCAGCAAAACATCCACTCCCATTGAACATATTCCGGCTGCAAGCGCATTCTCCAGCATATAGCACGACAACCGGGTGTCCTTCCCTATAAGTATCCTGGGATGGCGCCCGCGACGATTTCTAAACATATAGGCTACGGCACGGCCGATCTTCATGGCAATATCAGTAGTCATGGGATGGATGTTAGCCATCCCGCGAATGCCGTCTGTGCCGAACAACTTGCGCATTTGATGACCTCCTGGATTCCTTCTATAATTCGACATTTAACAGTAAATATTCGGTGACCCGTTATATCCTGCCTTGAAGCGGTTTACATTTCACTTATTTATTTGCGAGCCCTTGGGAATATTCACTTTGATATTTCGAGGCGTTATTTCCATTAATGTGAATCCTTCAGGGACAATGCATTCAGGCTCCAACGAGTGGATGCCGGGCCCAAGACCCTTTATCGAAATCCTTACATGTATATCTTTGGCCTCGATTTCTCTGAGATCCAGTAAGGATCCCCGTAAAGTCACACTTACTATTCTGGGCCACCATGAAGCGCCTGCTTCGTTGTTTTCAATGTACACCGGTATATGAGTGATGCGCCTTATCCCATGGACAGGCACTATACGTACAGTGACTTTATATGTTGCCTTTTCTTCGAGCGACACATTAAGTCCCTGAAGATCCAGGCCTACCTTCCTGGTAATCTCATCCGAAGCCCCTTCAATATCCACTGGGAATGTCTTTACTTCTTTCATGGCCTTTATTACACTTTCAGGCCCTGAAAGGACTACCCTCGGAGGGGTTACATACGCGTCCAGCACTTTGTAATATTTGGCAGCCGTACCTTTTAGAACCGGTTTTACTGGAAAATCACTTAACACGAGAGGCTCCAGCATTATTTCAACATTGCTGGGCTGTATCCTGAGCGCCCTGACCGCACCGGGCAAAGAAAGGCTATCGGGTGATATATGGACAGTGATTTTGCCCGGTGTTGCGTCTTTAAGATCAATTACCTTCAAAATACCCTTGGCAGCCATGGTACGAATCAGGCTGCGGGGGCCATAGACCCTCACATTAATATTGGAAGGAATATCGTTTGCTATTACCAGGCCTGCGGGTATGTTTACTACTTCAAGCGGAATGGAGACGCTTACCTCGGCCTTTTCCCCTCCAACCACAAAGAACCAAAGCAGCAAAGCAAATGCCAATGAGAGGAGCTTGGGGACCCAATCTTTACGAAAAAGACCTCGCCGGTGCACAGACTAAGCTATCCTCCTTCGCCACCATGGTTTTTCAGTCTCTTCACCTGCAAAGGTGTTATGCAGGATACGTCTGAGCGTATCGGGATCTATGTCTCTGGTGATTTTCCCGGCAATGGCCACAGAGAGACTGCCGGTCTCTTCGGAAACCACCACTGCCACAGCATCAGTTTGCTCGGTTATGCCTATGGCCGCCCTGTGTCTTGTGCCCAGGCGCTTACTGATGTTCGGATTCATGCTCAAGGGCAGCACGCACCCAGCCACTGAAAGCCTGCCTTTCTGGATAATCACTGCGCCGTCATGCAACCGGGATCCCTTGTCAAATATTGTGCAGAGCAAGGCACGAGTTACCTGCCCGTCAATTACCACTCCTGATTCAAGATAGTCGTTTAGGCCTACATCCCTCTCAAGTACTATCAAGGCACCTGTACGGCTCTTTATTAAAGTAGAGACTGCCTTTGCAATCTCTTCAAGGGCCTGAAAGGTCTTGACCCGGAACTTCGGGAAAGGTGTCTGGCCCATCTGGGCCAGCGCTCTTCGGATATCGTCCTGAAATATTATAATGATGAGTAGAAACAGGGAACTAAGGACGGTTCCCAGCAGCCAGTGCAGGGTGAAGAGTTTCAACTCTCCGGCTGCAAAGTAAATCACTATAATAACAGCCAGCCCTGCCGCCATCTGTACAGCCCGTGTCCCTCTGATAAGAAGGATGACACGGTATATGATGTAGGAGACCACTAAAATGTCTACTACATCCTGCCATCGAATTATTGGTATATATGAGATGAGATTATTGAACATTAAAGATTACACTGTAAAGGGTCCTGGAACGGGATTTCGCTCAAAATATTCCAGATGTATATTTTTTTATAGATAATGTTGAATTTTGAAGTAAATATTCGCTGAACCCGTGACCCTACGTAACCGTTCACTGGCAGGGGATATTTCTTTTCACTTCACACTTCAGCCCCTTGTTTTCTTAAGGCTTTTGACATGGGGGATGTCCTGCCCCCTCTGCATTCGCCCTACGCTGCGCTTAAGGCGATGCAGTTTCCCCCACAGCAAAAGCCGAGAAAACTACGGGGGCTTCCGTTATAAACTGTTCAAAGAAATATCCCCTTCCTGTGAACGGTTGCCATCCGCGCCCTGCCGCAGGAGCGGTTTGCCTTTTGCAGGGTTTCGATCGCGGGCCGGATTGCACTGCCTCTCCGGTCCGCGATGAGTGAGCTTTGAAACCCGGAAAAAGGTAACCGCTTCAAGGCAGGATATAACGGGTTCACCGAATATTTACATTTTGAATTAAGGTTACCCCCCTTTATTAAATTCGAAATTCAACATTTATTTCATTAAAGACTCTCTCTGCAGATAGCATCAACTACCTGGAGCACCTGCCTGGTGAGGGCAACATTATGGACCCTTACCAGGTCCGCCCCTCTCATGGATGACGCCGCTACCGCACCCAGAGTGGCCACGTCACGCTCTTCCGCCTCTTTTATCCCTGTTATTGTCCCCAGAAATGCCTTGCGCGATACACCCACCACGACCGGCACTCCTAACTCGGTAAATTCCTGCAAATGATTAATTAAAACCAGGTTGTCATGAAAGTTTTTCCCAAACCCGATGCCTGGATCAATCAGTATCTTTTCCCTGGGTATGCCCTTGCTGTTTGCCCAGGTCACGCGTTTTTCCAAAAAGAGCTTGACTTCTCCGACTACATCCTCATAGCTGGGGTTTACCTGCATATATCTGGGGGTCCCCTTCATGTGCATAAGTATAACAGGGGCCTCAAGGGCGGATGCCACATCGGCCATCCTTGGATCAAAGCGCAGCGCACTGATATCGTTGATAATGTCGGCCCCCTCGCTGAGGGCGGCCTCGGCCATCTCGGCCTTCACGGTGTCAACGGATATCGGACAGTCACTGATTTTCCGTATTTCCCTTATGGCAGGTATTACCCGGCGCAATTCTTCTTCCAGGGTAACAGGCTCTGAGAAAGGCCGGGCAGACTCCCCTCCTATGTCCAGGATATCAGCCCCGGCGGCTATCAGGGAGGCGGCCTGCTGCTTAGCCCCTTCCGGGGAAGAGAATTTCCCGCCGTCTGAAAATGAATCAGGGGTCACGTTTATGACCCCCATGATATATGTACGAGAACCCCAGTGAAATGTATGCCCTTTTATAGCCAAACCGGGGAGGGACATCCTTGCAGTATCAGGCAGATGCCATTTGGATCCGAGTATTTTTTCTGCACTTACTCATTATCTGGTCGATACTCGATGCATCAAGGGCCTCATGTTCCAATAAGGCGTTGGCAATACCGTGAAGGCAATCGATATCCTCTTGAATTATCGACTTGGCCCGTTTGTATGAATCATGCACCATTTTCAGGATCTCTTTGTCTATTCTCCTGGCGGTTTCTTCGCTGTAGTCTTTAACCTGGCTGAAGTCCCTGCCGAGAAACGGGTGTTCTTCCTTCCTGCCGAATGCTATCGGACCAAGCCCGTCACTCATACCCCACTCACAGACCATCTTTCTCGCCAGATGCGAGGCCCTTTCAATGTCATTCCCGGCCCCGGTGGTAAATTCATTCATTATCAGCTCTTCTGCCACCCTGCCCCCCATGAGAATTGCAAGGTTGTTGAGAAGATACGACCTTGGATAGCTATGGCGCTCATCCTCAGGAAGCTGCTGGGTGAGCCCGAGGGTACGGCCCCTCGGTATAATGGTCACCTTGTGAATCGGGTCGGTGCCGGGGAGAATCTTTGCCACCAGTGTGTGTCCTGCTTCATGGTAGGCAGTTACGCGCTTTTCCTCATCCGAAATGATAAGGCTTTTTCTCTCGGTGCCCATGAGCACCTTGTCTTTGGCCTTCTCAAAGTCAGCCATGCTGACGGTCTCTTTGCTTTCTCTGGCTGCAAGAAGGGCCGCCTCGTTTACAAGATTTTCAAGATCGGCTCCGGAGAACCCTGGCGTGCCCCTGGCAATTAATGCCAGTTCGACATCGGGTCCGAGCGGAACGCCGTTCACGTGTACCTTCAATATATTTTCACGTCCCTTGAGATCGGGTACGGGGACAACTATCTGTCGATCGAAGCGGCCGGGTCTCAACAGGGCGGGGTCCAGTACGTCAGGCCTGTTGGTGGCTGCAACCAAAATAATCCCTCCGGTGCTCTCAAAACCGTCCATCTCCACCAGAAGCTGATTTAATGTCTGTTCCCTTTCGTCATGTCCGCCTCCCAGCCCGGTACCCCTGTGGCGTCCCACTGCATCCAGCTCGTCAATGAAGATAATGCATGGTGCGTTTTTCTTTGCCTGGACAAAAAGGTCTCTTACCCTGGAAGCACCCACACCGACAAACATTTCAACAAAGTCAGACCCGCTGATATTGAAAAACGGCACATCCGCCTCTCCGGCTATGGCCCGGGCCAGAAGGGTCTTCCCCGTACCGGGCGACCCGATCAGCAATACACCCTTTGGAATTCTGCCTCCGAGACGGGTGAACTTCTTGGGATCTTTCAGAAAATCGATTACTTCCTCCAGCTCCTCCTTGGCCTCTTCTATTCCTGCCACATCTTTAAATGTGACCTTGGTATTCTGATCGGTAACAATCTTTGCCTTGCTGCGGCCAAAGGACAGGGCACGGCCACCTCCTGTCTGCATCTGTCTCATAAAGAAAATCCATACACCAATGAGGAGCAACATCGGAAACCAGGAAATCAGCAATGTAAGATACCAGGGAGTTTCCTTGACAGGTTTTACCTGGATGGTAATGCCTTTTTCTTTCAACAGGCGCATCATATCCGGGTCCTGTGCGGGTATTATGGTAAAAAAAGATGTCTGGCTCTCAAGCATACCCTCAAGTCTATCTCCCTGGATGGCAACACCGGTCACCTCACCTTTTTCAACTTGTTTCAAAAAGTCGCTGTATGGGATCTCCTGTATTGATTTTTGGGGCTCGTTAAAGAGATTGAATATAAAGACCATCACAAGGCCGATAACAAGCCACAGGCTCAGGTTCCTGTAAAAGGTATTCAAAAATTTCCTCCGCTTATGATATTCTTTATATCGTTTAAAATATCATTTAAACATAAATCAAAAATTATAATAAATCAAAATAACGCAATTAATACAATAATTATTTTATATGAGCCCTCACTTTATCCACTGAAGTGAGAGCGCCCTTTTGCTCGTCTGGAGAAGCCTGTATGGATGAGCTATTTCAACCCCCACTATTGCCACTACCTCCTTTCCTCTGGCGAGCAATGGCAAAGAATCCCTGATCCCTTTGGGGACCTTGCTTGAGATCAGGAATTTCTTGAGCTTAAAAGGTCCCCTGGCGCCCAGGGGCCAAAAAATTTCTCCGGGCCTTCTTGTCCTGAGATCCAGAGGGAAACCGACGGCCTCAGGATTTAACCACAGCGGGCTGAAATAGTCCCTTCGATTTCGGGACCTGTAGTTATCAGTGACATCCGAGAGCGAAATTTCAACGTATCCCTTTCCATGAGGAGCAGGCCAACGTCCAGGCCCGGTAACTCTTATAGAACGCTCCCTGTTATTCGAATTAAAAAACCGTTCTTCCCGGCCGCCGGCAGAAATAAAAAGCTCATCATAGCACCTGCAGGCCAGTACACCTCCTGGCAGCCTGCATGAGGCGCAAGGGTCTTTAGACGCAACGGCTAACTTATCCATCGCCAAGAGATGAGCGGCTGTCACCCTGCCGTTGAACAGCTTTAAGTTCCTCAGAGCCATTCTGTAAATCCTGCGGCGAATCGGCCCCGGATGCCTTTTAATCTTTTTTACACTGAAGGCCGGTTCTCCATCCAGGCCGGGATATGACAATGAATCCCGATATGCCTTTTCTGCGATATTCTCTAATAACAGGTGGTCTTCTGCCAGCATCTCTGCCGTACGATTGACAGTACGCACGATCGCCGGGTTGAAGCTCTCGCATAGAAGCGGCAGAAGGTCTCTGCGAATGCGATTGCGCAGATACGCCCTGCTGTTATTGGATCGATCTGTTACGAACGGGATGCCATGAGCTTTGAGATGATCCAGTATCTGCTGCCTGGTTACACCCAGCAGCGGACGTACTATGTGGCTGTCTCTCACCCACGGAATTCCGCTGAGTCCCGGAAGGCCTGCACCTCTGATTAACCGCAGCAGCACTTCTTCTGCCTGGTCGTCAGCGGTATGTGCCGTGGCAATATGTGTGCTCCCGGTATCGGAGCGCACACGTTCCAGAAATTCATACCTGAGGATCCGGGCGGCCTCCTGAATTCCTGTGCCTTCTCTGCTGGCAAAGGCCCTGACATTGCCGTGCTCGAGGGAGAAACCAAGCCCGAAATCGCGAGCCAGCTTCTCGACAAAACGGGCATCGTCTCTGGATTCCCGGCCCCTGAGGCCGTGCTCAAAATGGGCTACTTCAAGGCCGAGCCTCCACCGGCTGCTCAATAAATACAGGATGTGCAGCAGGCAGACCGAATCCGGCCCGCCTGAAACCGCAACTACTACCCTTGTCCCGGGCCCAAAGAGATTCTTGCGCCTGATAGTCAGCCTGACCAGTGAGACAAGAGATGAAATCCCGGATGACGAATGGACCTTTTGCCCCTCGGATTTTAACAAGACCGGCCTTTTCCCATACATTTATTTTTCCATGCGCCAGGTCTAAAACCTTCGCCTTTCAGGCGAAAGGCTTCAGCAGTTAAGGGATCGTGGTAAACTTGCTCATGGGAGGTTATCGCCATAAGCAAAGAATATCGCAAGGGGCCTCACACGATCTATGATATCCAGTATCATTTCGTATGGGTTACGAAATATCGTTATCATGTTTTGAAAGGAGAAGTGGCTTTTAGAACCAGGGAGATAATCCGTCAGACTTGTGAGGCCCGCAATATTACAATTCTTAATGGTCATGTTAGCAGGGATCATGTTCATCTGCATGTTTCATGTCCTCCAGAACTTGCTCCGAGCAAGATAGTTCAATATGTGAAAGGACGAAGTTCTCGACTGATTCAGCAAGAATTTCCGCATTTGCGTAAGAGATATTGGGGAAGGCATCTTTGGGCTCGCGGCTATTTTTGTGCAACAGTTGGGAATGTTACAGAAAAAATGATAGCCGCTTATATTGCAAGCCAAGAAAAGGCGAGCCCTAAAGAGGCCTTCACTATTGCTAATGACTAAAGATTGAACCATGTTAGACTTTCAGTCGTATAAGAAATCTACCTGCTTTCAGCAGGTAGTGGTTTAATCAGAGTTACCAAGATAACCGCAATCTTTTGTTGATAATACCTCATTTGCGGTGCTGTTTCAATTTCATGGACCGCCTGTGTGCTGCACATAGACAGAGTAAACGTTCACGGAAGGTTGAGATTGGAAATTGGAAAATAGAAATTGGAAATTTGGCCTTCATGCTTTTGTTTCGTTCTAATTTCTAATTTCAAGTTTCAAGCCGGGAGCGGCGCCCCTGTGTCAGTGCCCGGAGGCCCTTACTTCCTTGACCAGCGTCAGCGGGATCTCCCATTTGTTGAGAGGACTGATCAGATAGAGTCCGTCAGCGAACGGAGTGATGTCGGCAATCAGCTTTCTGGTGAGGTCCAGGGCCGCCTTGCGCTGGTCCTCGACCTTTTCGTACTTCCACAGATGCTTTCGAACCTCCGTGGGAATTGAAATACCCGGGATTTCGTTGTGCAGAAAGTCCGCATTCCTGGCGGATATCAGAGGAAAAATACCTGTGAAAATCAAGAGGTCCAGGTGTTGCGTCTGTTCCATCATGGATTCCACGACATCCCGGTCAAAAATCGGCTGAGTCATTGCAAAATGTGCACCCAGATCGACCTTTCGTTCCAATCTGCTGATTTGCAGATCAGGATTTGCAGGGTGATAGCTGAAGGCCACACCAATAGAAAAATTGGTCCGCTTTTTCATTGAGGCACCTGCCATGTTCAGTCCACGGTTGAACCGGCTTATCATCTGCACCAGGCCAAAGGAGCGGACATCAAACACGCCGCTTACTCCGGGCTGATCCGTGGATGTGGCCGGATCTCCGGTGACAGCCAGAATGGCTTCCAGCCCGAGGATGTGGGCTCCCATGATCTGTGCCTGGAGACCCAAGGCATTGCGATCCCGGCAAGTCAGGTGCAGCACTGTCTGGATCCCGGTTTCCTCCCTTATCCTGTGCGCGAGAGACAGATTGTCCGCCCGGAGAACGGCCAGGGGATGTTCGGCAAGGGTGATGGCATCTGCACCGGCCTCGACCAGGGCACGTGCGCCCGTGAGAATTCCTTCTATATCCAGATGCCTGGGAGGATCCACTTCCACAAGCACAGGGATGCGGCCTGGTCTCAGGCTCTCGATCATTCCGCCCCTGCCGATCGAGTCCTTTCTGTCTTCGGGCAAATCAGAGGATTTTTCAACAGCGGCTGCGACCGATACGGCTTTGTGTCTCTTGAGGCGGAGGTGCTTTCTGAATTCACGGATATGGTCCGGCGTAGTGCCGCAGCATCCGCCGATCAACCTGACCCCGAGCTTGACCATTTCTGTCACCTTCTCAGCCATATAGGACGGCGGTGTCGAATATACCATGCGGTGTTCCACGACTTCAGGGAGCCCGGCATTGGGGAACGCCGAAAGGAAAACTTCATCTTTGAGGGAAGACAGCCGCTCAACTGCCGATAGCATGGCCTTGACTCCCCGTCCGCAATTGGTGCCAACGACTGTGGCTCCTGCAGCGGCTGTCGCCCTTCCGCAGGCCAGGGCGTCCAGGCCGATGGCTGTCCGCCCGTTGAACGGGTAGACCATCTGGGCCACAACCGGGATATCGGGCGCAATCTTTTTTGCTGCTTCAATGGCCAAAAGCAGCTCGTCCAGGTAGGTAAAGGTCTCGATAATGAAAAGATCCACCCCGCCTTCAAGCAGGGCAGTCATCTGTTCGACAAAGGCCTTCTGCACCGTGCCGGATTCAGTCTCATCACTCTCAAGCGGGAACTTTACACCTGTAGGGCCGATGGATCCGGCCACAAAGATTTCATCTCCTGCAGCCCGGCATGCCAGCTCAGCCCCCCTGAGGTTGATTTCCCGCACCCTGTGCTCCCGGCCGACCTTGAGCATTTTGAAACGATTGGCGCCAAAGGTGTTGGTCTCAATGAGCTCGCTCCCGGCCCGGATGTATTCTTCATGAATGGAATAGACCAGGTCCGGATCGCTGATGTTGAGCAAATCGGTATTCTTTGCGAGGTCCACTCCTTTTTCAAAGAGATAGGTCCCAAAGGCGCCGTCCCCCAACACGACTTTCTCTTTAAGGTGTTCTGCGAAGTTATCTTTCATAGCATAGGCCTGCCTATGTCTCCATCACCCATGAGACATGGATGATTTTCCTGCCTGCCAGCTGGTTTGTCAATCCCCTCCTCCCTATACATGACGACATAGACTCAGATTATGCAGCAGCCAAGTTTGCCGAAGATGCAAGGCGAAGGGCACGTAGACGTACTCCCTGAGAAAGGCAAAAAGCCCGATTCCTCTCTTTAGGGGAAGAACCTCTCCTTAGATACAGCAAAAGTGGCAGGGGCGGGGTCGACAACAAACAAAATCCCTTAAATCCTGTCCGGCATGAGAAGTGATCAGTGCCACATTTGATTCAGGGGGTTGAAGGATAGACGGGTTTCAGAAAAGATAAAAGGAAGGCTATTCGCCATACATATCAGTTATCAGCATACGTAATTGAGCAGCTTCGGTCTCTGATAACTTATTAATTTTATTTTTTAATCGTAGTTTGCTGATAGTGCGTATTTGGTCAACTGCTATTTCAGCATTTTTATTCGAGCATTTTATCTGAAGGCGGGTTCTCCATTGTGGATGCAGCCTTGAGGTTAAGGGACATATGACAACGGTTTCTAGATATTTATTCATTTCATCTTGGCTAATTATGACAACGGGACGTACTTTTTTAATTTCGCTTCCTATAGTGGGATTGAGATCAGCGAAATATATTTCATATCTTTTAATATCCAAAGCCTTCATCCTCCAATCCGTCAAGAAGCGTTGTATCAAAATCGCCCCAATCTTCTTTTTCATCAGCCATGGCTTTATATGTATCCTCCCAAGAAAGTTTATTTTCATCTTTCTTTCGAAGAAGCAGTCCCCTATCTGTTTCTTCAAGCAAAAGGGAATTATTAAGGCCATATTTTTGAAGGAGTACCTTGGGTATGCGAACTCCTTTTGAATTTCCAATAGGGATCAATTTAATATCCCTTGCACGTATCCGTTTTTCCATGGTTATTGCTCCTTGAATTATTACTTATTTTGTAATTATTGTAATTACCTTTGTTTTAAAGTCAAGCGTAAAAAATCAATGTATTTTTCACATCTGCCAAGCAGTCTCAATCCCTTCTTAATCAGGTCTCAGCTTAGAACGTCTCGAAATGGCAACTGAAAATTGACCCACCCATGGGTTAAAAAAGTGGCTATATCCGGATTTCCCAAACGTCCATTTCCTTGTATATACCATCGTTTCAGGGGATAGCATCATTTCACATGGTTATAAAACAGGCCGGGATCTGCGCTGGAATACCAAGGTCGCCCACCATGAGAAAAATGATGTCAGAAAAGGCATTCGATGTATGAAAAAATGCTGATAGCATGGACGTTGAATCCGTCAAGGCCAAGCCCTTCGGGTGCTCCACTCCGTTACGCAGCCTTGACAAATTCACCTTACCATGCTGAACCTGAAGGTGCCGACGGCGAGAGAACGCCGACTTTTTACCTCTGGCTCAAGAACTATTATGGGGCGAAATCATTCCCCAAAAATCGTTGAGAGATTCGGATTGACCCAATAAATGTTTGCTATCGGTTATCTCTTTCATGACAATAAGGAGAGGACATGGCCAGATTCAGACTAAAAGGCAAGGTAGTTCGCTTTGATAAAAAGTCAGACAAGAAGCTGGCAATGGTAGTCATGAAAGACTCGGAGAATCAGAGACACATTCCGGTCTGGACCCCAATGTTCAGCGACAAGGTCTCCCTTTTTGAATTCCTTGAGGCATGGGAAAATAATACACAAGTCCAGGTGGAGGGCTGGCTAAACATCCAGCCGGATGGAAGAATCATGCTGCGGGCATATCGGGTAGACATCGAAAGCCATTTTCCTCATTTTGTTGACTGAGTATTTTTTGCCTTGGTTTTTTCTTGGTTCCGTCTTGGTTACCAACATCATGCCTGCCTGTGCGTCGCACATGTCTGCGTGCGGCCACGCACAGGCAGGCGCAGACAGGCGTTTTGGCCGCACCACGAGTACATGCCCACCGAAAATTTATCAATACTCAACAAAGTTCGTTTTCCGCATACACAAACGGTGGCCAAATGCGCTTTTCACCAAATATGCGCGTTTTTTGAGGACCGTTAACATGAGGGACAGAACCAGCGTTCCCTGCAGGAAAAGGCTAAAAGATATTATTCTGCTACAAAATGATGAAAATGTTCGTTCAGAAGCTGCCATAATGCTGACTCATGAGTCCTGCGCGGATGATAAGCCGCTGCTTCGTCTGCCCAGTGCATATATGCTGTCTCCTATGCCTTGACAGGAACAGCATATTTCGTGCCTCTGGCCGACTAAAAAGCAATTTCTTATCACCCTTTTCGAAGGAGTCGGTAATTTTGGGCACTTTTAATGGCGACGTTGCATCCACCGATTTGACGAAACGGAAGACCACTGAGGAAGTTCTTGGCTATTTCGTAATCTTTATTAGATCTGAAACCCTGAAGGACCTCTGTGAGAATTAAATCACCGATGACGACGGGTACATTTGAAAGGTAATTGTCAAGAAGGTCTGTTTGCCATGTGGAAATACCGTTGAAATAATTGACCCATACGGATGAGTCGACCGAAATCACTGGTCTAACCTCATTGCATCAAGGTCACCATCCCATTTCAATTTTCCACGTAAGCTTTTGATCCGTTCTTGTTTTTTAATTTGAACCAATAATTTAAGCCCTGTCTCAACAACAGCTTTTTTGGTTTTTAGCTGGCTGAGTGTCATGGCTGAGAAAAAGGCAGGATTTTGTCAACTATGGTTTTGTACTGGATTACATGGGTGGGGACAATTCTAAAGGCAGGAAAAAATACGGTACGTTTGTGGCCAGGGGCTTGATGCAAGACTTGGACAATCCGTTGGAGTTGGGAAAAGGAAGCGGCATTGTTGGAGATGAAGGGTTTATCCAGTGGGTCAAGTACAAGTTCGTGAGGAAGAAGAAGGGCAAAAGGGGGCAACCTGCATTAAGAGAGTTGAAGAAAGTTTTCTCTCCTGAAGAACTGATGGGTCATTTTTTTTTCGACTGAGCGGAGAACGTAAGGAAGATGTTTGACCAGCGACGATCTCGGGTGAATATCTACCGATCCGGCCAAGTTTTTCAAGGGATTCACGTGCCTTTTTTAAACGATATTTTCCCCAGTCTGAACAGTTCCACGACGATTCCAGGAGTGATTATAAAAGGCAGGCCAAGGAATCTTGCGGCCTTGATGGCCTTGCCGTCATCCGTGGCAAGCACTGCCCTGTTCTGTCCAGCAGCCAGCAGCAGGGCATCTCTTTCCCCCTGTGAAGCGACAGGGGCAAGGTCGCCACATCCGGACATGGTGTGGGGTCATGACTTTATTGCCCCTTCTGATGCCAGCCTGGAAATCAGGGCGGCATCAGGATAGGCCCTGACCAGATCCTGTGAGGCCACTTCATCCATTACGGCTTCCGCCACAACAGCATCAAACAGCCCGCGCACAATCTCCAGCAATCAGCATTTTGCCAATAAAATAAGCGCGCTGCCGTCAAATACTATAACTCCCCTCAGTCCCATATACTTCCTTATGCGTACAAAGTTTAACAAAAGTGTGTACCACATAATCCTGGCTGTCAAGCAGGAAACAGACCTGGAATCCTCCATCTTCATAGCGCCTTTTCTGTCCCGTCAAAACAGATCAGGCAGGGCGAAAAAAAAGCAAAAATACGAAAAAATTAGTACTTTTTTCGTATTGATATCTGTGATTAAAGATAGATTATGTTGGAAAACAACAGAATAATAGGGGGATAAGCCTCTTTCGCCCGTAACGCTACTCATTGACAAGGAGATAAGAAAAATGGGAATAAGGAAACGTCTGGTCCCGGCTTGTCCGGGTATAGAACCAATGTCCAATTTCTAATTTCTATTTTCATCCATAAACCGCCTCAATCCCTTCTTAATCAGGTCTCTGCTTAGAACTATCCGCTTCTCCTCCTTCTACCTACAGTAATTCACACCACCGACTAAACGAAACCACGAATTACACGAATAATTTAGAGAATGGTTCAGGGTCTGGGTTCTCGCAGCTCCATTGCTGCCGTTGCTATCTCAAACTCTTCGCCAGGGATCTCTTTGATATGGCCTTGTTCCCAGATGACAACCGGAGTACCGGTTTGTCTGGCGCGTTGGATTATTTTCTTTGCTGCCTGTCGGAAAGCCGCATCGGCTTTAGATGATAACGGCATTCCATTCAAGGTTTTCTTATTCGTGTCATTCGTGGTTTACTCTGCTTTCTTCCCTGTCACGACTTTCACTTCCGCCAGGAGATCCCCGAATTTGCCATAGTTGACTTTCACGCCATCGTCCAGGTCGAGGCTGATCCTCTTGTCATCGTAGTGACCAGCTTTTCATCAAAACTCATTGTCCAGGGGGACTCCCTTCAGTTTTGCAGGTTTCAGTTTGAGGTTCCATGGATCCACCACAACGCTCAATTCCTCACAATCTTCATCTATCTTCGACCTTCTTGCCATCATGAACCGGCTCTAAAATACTTAGAAACTGTAAAACCAAAGATCGTCCCTTGGTTCTCTTTTCACTCAATACAGGAATCCGAACAGCCACAATGGAATTACGTTGCCGAAACCGACTTCAATTTCATCCCTCACCACAAAACCATTATCAGCATCCTTAACCTGACTTTTCCCCTTGGTTCTTCCGCCGATTTCAAACAGATATTTCCCTTCCACCAGGAAATCGCCACGGCTCGGGATGCGGACATTCGCGCCTGCGCTTTTCAGTTGATGGGCAAAAAAGGTTTCGCGCGCAGTGCCTGCCTGATCCTTTCCGCCAAGTTGTCCGGCCACCCCCCTTAGCAGGTTCGTGTTTTCCATATATATCTTAGAAGGCTTTCGCACGAGTCGGTAGCCTGTCTCCGAGGAAAAAAATCCGGAAAGTAGTTCGGCTCGCTCCAGGGAATCGAGATAGTTATAAACGTATTCCTTAGAGATTTTCAGGTTCCTGGACATTCTTTCAATATTAGGTGTGAACGGCTGCGATGTCGCTACCAGCCATAACATGCGTTTCAGCACGGGCACATTTGCCGTCTTAATGGCTATGGCTGCCGGAATATCTTCATAGAGCACTTTCTCCAGGACGTTCAAAAGCCTGGGAAGATAGTCATCTATCCCCTCCAGGAAGAAGGGATAGACCCCGTGATCGAGATAGTCATTGAAGTGTCCAAGGATCGGCCCTGCCTTCAAAAGTTTCGAGGCTACTATCGTATGGTTTTGTAAGAGTTCCGGCAGGGAAACCGCCTGAAATTCCAATCCATGGGCAAAGGATAGATATTCACGAAAAGAAAGCCCTGGAAGGTTGTAAAAGACAGCCCGCCTGGAAAGGTCTGCTTTTCCTTTTTGCAGAGCAAGAGTGGAACTTCCTGAAAAAAATATCTTTGCGGTTGGGAAGGAGTCGTACAGATTCTTTACTTCCTGCGACCAGTTGGCGTATTTGTGGATCTCATCTATCATAATAGTCTCTCCGCCAAGGCGGAAGAAATGGGAGGCGATTTCATAAAGGCCGCTTGCTTGCAGCCGGATATGGTCGGCAGAAACATACAAAAGGCGCTGGTCTTGTTCGGCCTCGGCCAGATGCTGAAGGAGTAAGGTTGTCTTCCCTGTCCCCCTGGCTCCGACAATGCCCAGCAGGCGGCTGTTCCAGTCAACATTTTCCCTGAGAAAGCGACTGTGTGACCGGGAAACCCGGCCGAGCAAGCTTGCCTGGATGCTGAAAAATTCGCTTAGATCTAACATTCCCTTATGTCAACCGTACTGAACGATTTATGACTATTTTCGTACAATATACTTTACGATATTCCTCAATAAGTGTCAAGCATATTTAACGCTTCTCTTTATTTTCGGCGAGAAACCCCTATCATGGACGTGGAGACATAAGACCTCGTTAGGGGCAATAACCGGAAAAGGAATGATCGGTTAGGCTCATAAAGAATATCCTACCGCTTTTTTCTTAAGAGGGTGTTTTCGGCCCCCAAAAGGCCATTTAAGGCCGTAATCAGCACAGATTATGACACCGTTTCCTTTGCTCCTGGTAATTCAATAAAGCCGGAAACCGGCGCATTCTTAAATGTGGCTTGTTAAGAGTATTATTCGCCCGTCTCTTTTTCTTCTCTGATGTTCCTGAACGAAAGACTTGGTATATATCTTTGCAATATGCTCATTATGGGATATATTATTGTCATATATCAATCTTATCAATCTAGGACTGAAAAGGATTTATATACATGGAAAAAACAACAGCAAAGGTGTTTGTGAGCGGAAGGAGTCAGGCCGTCCGTATTCCAAAGAAGTTCCGTTTTAATACCAACGAAGTTTTTGTTGAGCGGGAAGGAGATCGTATAGTCCTCACACCCAAGCCAAAGTCTTGGGATCAATATTTTGCCAGAGGAAAGCCTTTTAGTGATGACTTTCCAGATCATATTGAAGATTTATTGCCTGAAGAACGTGAGGGGTTTTGATGAAGTACCTGCTGGATACAAACGTTTGTATTGCCATTATCAAGAAGCGCCCTGAAGAAGTAAAGGCAAAACTCTTGAAAATCCCAATCGGAGAAACTGGGATATCGAGTATCGTGCTGGCGGAACTGTGGTATGGAATCAGACTGTCCAGGAAGCGCGAACATAACGAGGCTGCGTTAAATGAATTTCTCGAGTATGTGACTGTATTGGACTGGCCGGAACAGGCCGCACCTGAATATGGAATGATTCGTGCGCATCTCAAGAAAAAAGGAACTCTTATCGGGGCCAACGATCTTCTGATCGCTGCTCATGCATTGGCGCTGGATGCAGTATTGGTTACGGATAATGTTAGGGAATTTGAGCGTATACCAGGCCTAAAAATGGAGAATTGGATCTCTCATTAGAAGAGAATTTGCGAGGGAAATTGTCCCTGATAAATGGCAAAACACTTTTGCGTCTCTCAGACATAAGCTATTGTCTCCATCACGTAAGGTTTTATAAAGGGCTTTAAGGCATCTTCTGTCACAAGATCGACTTTAGTCCCGAGCTTTTCTGAAAGATAATCCTCAAGCTCAATAAATTTGAAAAAGCCAACAGGTCTTCTAAGTTCGACAAGCAGATCTATATCGCTTTTCAGGGTTGGCTGCCCCCCTGAATACGAGCCAAATAGACCGCAACTTACCACGCCATATTTAGTCCTAAGAAAAGGTATCTCGTGACTGAGAATTTTCAGTATTTCTTCTTTGGTTTTCATGCTGCATCCTCCCCGATACCTATTTCCCGATAGGAGATAGCCATGAAGCGATCTTGCGGATAATCCACGCCGCTGGGTGTGCCGTCTATTTTCTATCCCTAATGCCAGGGTCCCACCATCGGCATCGGCCATGGCCGCAAGGGTCTTGGAAACATCGCGGGCTACGCTTCGAGCATCTCTGCGCTTTGGTCGTTTGCCTGAGCGATCACAACAGCACTTCCGTTCAAAGAACTGTCCTTCCCTCTGCGTTGTCAGCCACTTCCAGTCTTGGGTATTCACACTTCCCTCACTTTGAAGAATTGTCCCCCGGTTTTCCTTTTAAAACTGAGAACCAAAGCAATGATCAGTTAGGCTCATAGAGAATATCCTACCGCTTTCTTAAGAGAGTATTTTCAGCCCCAGAAAGGCCGTTTAAGGCCGTAATCAGCACAGATTACGACCGTTTCTTCCAGTATCAGCTAATTGGCTTGGCCAGACCCCAGATCAAAAACAATGAAAATACGTAAGGTCAAGGGGAAAAATTCTGTCTCGATTCCTTCTTAATCAGGTCTCCACCTGGAACTCCCCGTTCCGCCTCCTTCTATCTATGATAATTCAACAAATTTTACGAAGTCCCACAGATCCCTTGACTCTGTCCGCCTGGTGTCGCCATATTTTCCAAATCCACCGTCCATGGACACTTTCTTGAAAATCTCGCATCAGAGTTATTCAATTTAGTCAATTACGTTATATATTAACTCAGATAGAGAATATACCTCAAAAGCATATCATATATATCAGAAAAGAAATAGACTACCAAAAAAGAAACCTCCTGTTAAGATATATATAGGCACCAACCAAATAAAATCTCAAACAGGAGGCTTCAGTATGGATGACAGAGAGATTATCAGGCTTGAGCAGTTTCGTCAATTAAAGAAAGAGATCAG
>PQXD01000003.1:0-23447 GCA_003194485.1 Deltaproteobacteria bacterium | reverse complement strand
TGGAATAAGGCTCTTATGACAATGAATCTCAATAATCAGCATTTCCAGAAAGTCCAGAGGGGCATAAGGCCAAAATTTGGCCGAATCGAAATCTTCGGCTGATATGATTTACGGGACACGCTCATAAAAGAAGAGCATCTATGCCTCGATCCAGGCAAACTTTTGTGTCACGGCACCTTTCTCTATGTTTCAGTTTCTTCCATTGTCTTGTGATACAGAATCGGGATATCATATCCTAGGGTCTGCCGGTGTCTGTCTTAATTTTGGGTCAATCAGCGCTTTAAACAGGAATTGAGTAAAAGAGGAAAAATTTCAATGGACAATTCACTTCTCTATCCCATACCTCCCCAGCCCGAAGCTGCTCCCCTTTCCCACATGGATATATTCACCCAGCCTGATATACGGCCAGAACGGCTCAAAATCGCCCTCATATGTAATCTCTCCCATGAATCCGCCCAGCTTCATGCGGGTTTCCTGGCGGTTGGACCAGCGTTCCCAGTCATGCCAGTAAAGAGCGCGCTTGACAGTTTTTATGTGCCCGGCCCGTTCGATCAGGTCTTTGAATCCTTGGTCATCGAGCCTGTGTCTGCAATGGAAGTAGGAAAGGAGTGAGATACGCCTCAGGAGGTTCCTGAAGAGGACATGGAATTCAAGGTCTTTTGTCAGCCGGTTTTGATACTTGATCCGCGTGGGTGTGATGAAGGAGATACGCATTTCAGCCGAAGGTGCTGGTGAGGACGTCAATATGTCAGACCAGCGCACAGGACCTTTGGTTTGGACGAGCATCTTGTCATCGCCGCGGTAGATGACCCTGCCTTTCCCTTGTTCCTGGCCGGGGGGATTTTCTTCAAGCACCTCTCTCAGCTCATACTTTCCCCTGCCTTTTCCGATGCCGATCCGGCCGAGCTCGTCAAGCGTGTAGATGAAGTATGGCAGATAGTCTATTGCACGGCCGACCAGGGTCAGGCCGAAGGAGATATCTTCTCCCTCCTTGCAGGTCCTCTGATTGTCCGGGGCGGGCTCAAGGATGAAAGGGTGTGGGGCCACGGTGTACTTTCGCATCATCTGTGCATCATCCGGGACGGGAGTCTCAAAGACATAGGCATAGATACACCGGTCTCTCAGGAGACAATCTCTGCATTCCTTGCCTCTAATGGCACAGACGGTACGCCGGAAGGCATGGCCGAAGCCACCGCGGAGGGTAGAGCCGGAGTAGGATGGCAAAGAGATCGTGGTCCTGCACCTGGCAGAAAAGATGAATCTGGAAAAGTGGAATTCTTCCAAGCCGCGGCCCCTTCTCACCTCCAAGTATACGAACAACCTGTGAATAAGTATACGTTATTCTGTTGATTGTCAAAAATGAGTTCGGGAATAAGGGGTGACCCCTTACTTCATGAGCCTGTGGAACATATAAACCCGAATTATGCAGCAGCCAAGTTTGCCAAAGATGCGAGGCGGAAGGCACGCAGACGTACTTTTGTACTTCAAGTGCCTGACAACAAAGCAGATTTGGTAAAATTGGCTGCCCCTTGTGGCTTCAAATACCGAACAATTTTTAACTCCGGTGGAATGCACCTTTTGGGTGAACATTCCAAACTGGACAATACACCATAACTTACTGATTTTTCTATTTGTTCCTTATTGTTCGGTGTTTGAAGTGCATAATTTGGGATAAAGAAGACATGATCATAACCGCCCATTCGGGCGGCATTGACTACCGGTGCACAGGAACCTCCAACTGTTGCCACCAGGATCTTTGTGTGATCCAGGGGACAGCTGTTAGTAAATTGATCGGTATGATTTTGAATAATTTTTATTGTCAATCCACTTATAATAATGAGCTTAGGCCCCAAAGGCCACTTTTTTAAGAAATTTTTCGTCTATAAGCTGCGTTTCTGCCGGTAAAAGAGCGTATTTTACCTGTAACGTAGGTAGACATGTTTGTCGGCACGGCGCAGTCAAGGTATCGTTGGTACGGAGCGTGCCCCGTAAATCATATCAGCCGAACGGAACGGTGCCTGATCTTCCGGTTGAGCAACAAAAAAAGAAAGTTGTCGAGAAGGTCATCGAATATTATGGTGCCCGATGAAAGATCGAGGCCGGTTTCAAAGAGCTTAAGCAGGATATAGGTAGTGCCGAAACCCGGAGCAGAAATCCGTATGCTGTAATGAACCACCTGCATTTTTCCATGATGGCAATTTCGTTTTTTATTTAGTTGGATCAATTGGAGATTTTTTTATGGCCAAGAAACCAACGTATGAAAAACTGGAACAAAGGGTCAAGGAATTAGAAAAAGAAATCCTTGAGCATAGGAGAACCGGAGAGGCATTACGGAAGTCAGAAGAACTGTTCAGGACCATTGTTGAGACCGCGCCCAGTCTCCTCATAATTTGTGATTCAAAAGGTAATAATATATATGTCAGCCCCAACTGTGAGGAAATTTTTGGCTACACCCAAGAAGAACTGCGTGCCGAACCGATATGGTGGGTGCATGAAGATGATACGCCGAGGGCAAAGCATCTCTATGGTCGCACATTCAGCGAGGGTGTGGGCAGGGACTTCGAATACAAAGCGGTCAAGAAGAACGGGGAATTGCTGTATGCTTCGAGCTCCTGGGAGCCGCTCAGAGATGCGGAAGGCGAATTCAAGGGCATTGTTTTCCAGACAATTGACATTACTGACCGTGTGCGGGCGGAGGAAGCGCTAAAGTCTCAACTGGAGCTTGAACGACTGGTTGCCGATATATCAACAAGCTTTATCAACACTACACCTGACAACATTGACCACATGATCGACCGCGCCCTGGAAATGATAGGGTCCTTTTCAGGAGTTGACCGAAGTTATGTCTTTCTGTTTTATGACAACGGGACAAAGATGGATAATACACACGAGTGGTGTGCAGAAGGGATTGAACCGCAAATAGACAACCTGAAGGGCCTGTCAGTTGACGCCATGCCGTGGTGGATGGATAAACTCAACAGGTTCGAGAACATCCATATCCCATGTGTCAGCGCTCTCCCACCCGAAGCAGGCGCCGAAAAACAAATCCTCCAATCACAAGATATCCAATCCCTTATTGTCGTTCCCATGGTCTATGGCGGTTCCCTCCTTGGATTTCTCGGGTTCGATTCGGTGCGGGTCGAGAAAATATGGTCCGAAGAGACCATCACACTGCTCCATTTAACTGCAGAAATTTTTGCAAATGCCTTAGAACACAGGCAGGCAGAGAAAGAAAGAAAGCAGCTTGAGGCACAATTCCAGCAGGCCCAGAAGATGGAGGCCATCGGCACGCTGGCTGGCGGCATCGCCCATGACTTCAATAATGTGCTCATGAACATTCAGGGGCACTCTTCCCTGATGTTGCTGAACACTGATCCCGATCATCCCCATTTTGAACGTCTCAAGGGAATAGAAAATATGGTCCAAACTGCAGCAAACCTTACGAGACAACTTCTGGGTTTTGCCAGGGGCGGCAAATACGATATCAGACTGACTGATCTGAACGAGCTGATTAAAGAGGGTTCCGAGATGTTTGGCCGTACCAAAAAAGAGATAAGGATTCATAACAAATACCAGAAAGACATCTGGCCGGTCGAAGTGGATCGGTGTCAGATTGATCAGGTGTTGCTGAACCTCTATATCAATGCATGGCACGCCATGCCGGGCGGGGGAGACCTCTATATTGAAACAAGCAACGTAGTGCTTGACCATAACTATACCAAACCTTTCGGTGAAAGGCCCGGCGATTATGTAAAGATCTCTGTGACCGACACCGGTGTTGGCATGGATGAGGTCATCCGGCAAAGGATATTTGAACCGTTTTTTACCACTAAAAAAATGGGCCGCGGCACGGGTTTGGGTCTTGCCTTTGTCCACGGGATTATCAGGAATCATGGCGGCATAATAAATATTGAGAGTGAAAAAGGTAAGGGAACCAGATTTGATATCTACCTGCCGGCCTCAAAAAAGAAAGTCACAAAAAAAGAAGAGAGGCCGGAAGACAATATCTTAAGGGGTACAGAGACCGTCCTTCTTGTTGATGACGAAGACGGCATTCTTAATGTCGGCAAGGCTATGCTTGGAGAAATGGGCTATAAGGTACTGCTTGCCGGAAGCGGAAAAGAAGCAGTAGAGGTTTACAGAAAGCACAGAGACAAAATCGATCTGGTCATTCTCGACATGATCATGCCGGAGATGAGCGGTAGCGAGGCTTACAAAAGAATGAAAAAGAACAATCCAGGAGTCAAAGCCCTTCTTGCAAGTGGCTACAGCATAGACGGCCAGGCTGCGGAGATCATGGAGCTCGGCTGTAATGACTTTATTCAAAAGCCCTTTAATATAAAAGAGCTGTCCCGGAAAATCAGAAAGATTCTGGATAAAAAATAGATCTGTCTTCTCATCTGTCCGCCATATCAGAAAAGGCCTTTTGAGCATCCTGTATTTTCTTCCTTAACCTCGGCTTGTCCTTTGACTCCTTCGTCAGTTCAAGGGCCTCCTGATAGGCCTTCAGTGCCTTACCGAAAGTCCCCTTGGCCATATAAGCGTCTCCAAGGTGTTCTGCTATAAGCGGATCGTCAGGAACCAACTCGCGAGCCTTTTCGAGACAGGAAATGGCCTGATCGTTTTCGCCCTTCTTGAAGTATACCCATCCCAGACTGTCTGTTACATAACCATCATCCGGCTGTATAGAAAGCGCCTTTTTTATCAGAAGTTCTGCCTCATCAAGGTTAATACCTTCTTCAGCATAGGTATATCCCAGGAAATTAAGGGCCTGGACGTAGTCTTCGTCTTTTTCAACGGCCTTTTTGGCATACTGTATCGCCTGTTCTCTCTGTCCCGCCTTATCCAAAACCATCGCAAGATGCAGTAATAACTCCTTATCGTCCGGATCGCCTTCCAGGGCCTTACGAAGAATCTCCTCGGAATCATGTGATCTGTTTGCCGCATCATAGAGATCTGCAAGGAACAGCACCCATTGTTTAGTATCAGGACGGTCCTCCAGGCTGTCCTCAATAAGTTTCAATGCCTGATCGAGTCGTCCCTTTTCCTTGAGCAGGTAAGCGGAACGAATCCTGGCCTCCACTGCAAGTTCATCATCAATGCGGATGGATTCGAGCACCTCTATGGCCGCATCAAGATCGCCTTTCTTCTCATAGGCAATTGCCATATAGTAGAGAATTTGGCCCTGATCAGGATAGGCCCGGGCCATGTCTTCAAGAATAGACAATGCCTCATCATATTTTTTTTGCTGAAGACACAATATAGCGACATCAAAACCAATTACAGGGTAGTTCTGTGCTGACTGCTTGAGCTGGCGAAACTCTGAAATCGCCTCATCCGCCCGTTTTTCTTCGATTAGCAGCATCAGGATTCGTTCCCGGGCCTTGAGGTTATGAGGCTGTCGAGCCAGCACTACCCTGCAGGAATCAATGGCTTTATCTATCTTCCCTTGCCTTCTATAGACATCAGCCAGGTCCAGATATACCAAAATAAGGTGCGGGTTCAGTCTTATCGCCTCGTTGAGATGTTCCTCGGCTTTTGAAAGATTACCGGCGTCTCGATATATCCGGCCCAGATAATAATGCGCCATGAAAGATTGTCTTCCTTTCTGTCCGGCAGCTCTTTCCATGACCTCGATCGCCTTTGGATACTCCTTGGCCTTAGCGTAAACACTACCGGTCAAAAGCAGTGCCTTCTGGTTGCCGGGCTCCTTACTTAATACTTCATCCAGAAGTTCCATGGCTTCGGTCACGCGATCTTCGCTGACATAAATTCTGGCAAGCATAATCTTCATATCCAGGTTGTCAGCTTCAAGTGCTATGGCCTGTTCAGCCCACTGCTCAGCCTCCTGCAGATTACCCATGCCGACCGCCACTTTGGCCAAATCCTCCAGTATGGCTGTGGATTCCGGATCAAGTGCCAGGGCACTCTTAAGACAATTTGAGGCATCTGAAAGCCTGCCCGAAGACTTCTCCATAATTGCCTGGAGATAATAGGCATAGGCCGCGCCGCGCGAAGCATCCTCCCTGGCCATGGCATTGAGGCCGGACACCAGCAGGATAATGGAAAAAATGAAAAAGGTTTCGATCCAAAGACGAAAAGGGTTTGTAATCATATGCCTTCGATACCCTCTGGATAAGAATCCAGGTCCGGGATTCTTTTTAGAAGAAATGTCCGTAGCTTTTTTTTCAGCTTGACCTCTATTTGTCTCACTCTTTCCCTTGAAACCCCGAAGATATCCCCGAGCTCCTGGAGGGTCTTTGGCTCCTCGCTCAAAAGCCGCTCTTCAAATATGACCCGCTCTTTTCCCCGAAGTTGCTTGTTAAAGTCTGCAAGATGATCCTTGAGCCTGGCCTTTATTTCTTCCATGGCAACCTTGGTTTCAACCGCCGTCTCGTCAGCGGCAAAAAAATCCAGGTATTTATCTTCAGAATCATCCTTGACCGGGGCATCCATGGATAACTCCCACGACCCCATACGCCGTTCCATGTCAATCACATCCTTCTCGGGGACATTAAGACGATCAGAAATAAGCTTTGGCACCGGCTCAAATCCCAAAGCAAGAAGCCGGCCCTTTTCCTTGCGAAGGTTATAAAAGAGCTTGCGCTGGACCTGGGTAGTTCCGATCTTTACTAAGCGCCAGTTATCCATGATGAACTTGAGTATATACGCCTTTATCCAGAAAGAAGAATAGTAGGAAAATTTTACACCCTTATACGGGTCGAACTTTCTTACTGCCTGCATCAATCCTATGTTTCCCTCCTGAACGAGATCCAAAAAATTCTGCATCCAGAACTTCTGAAAATCCAGGGCTATTTTTACCACCAGCCTCAAATTTGCAGTCACGATCCTGGAGGCCAGTTCCGGGTCTCGTGTCTCATAGTAGGCCTTGGTGAGAGTCTCCTCTTCTTCTCTGGTCAACAAGGGATACTGGCTGATCTCGGCAAGATATTGTCGAAGAGGCTCAAGGGCCGACAGGGGAACAAGGCCCTCGGAACCGTTCCTGGCTACCAGGGCAGAGATTTTGTCCAGGGCCTTTCCGGATCCGTTTTTCTTTGTCATAAGGAAATTTAAAAATAACTGTATTTTTTATTAATCGATTCGGGCCAGCACCCCGGTATTTACCTCGAGCATCTTGTCTCTACCCATAAGCAGTTCAACGAGCTTCAAGGCGAACTCGATGGCCGTACCTGGACCCTGGCTCGTCACCAGGAGACCATCCCGGACCACCCGGTCTTCAGAAAGCCTGGCTCCCTGTATCGCATCCCGGCATGTCGGATGGCATGTAATGGTCTTCCCCGGTGCAAGGCCGTGTCGATCCAGAACGGTCGGGGCGGCACATATTGCCCCGACGGGCCTGCTGGAGGCCAGCTGTTCTTGAAGCATCTTTACTACTCTTCGGTCCCTGGCAAGGTTTTCAGTGCCGTCCAAACCACCCGGCATGACGATCAAGTCAAAGGCCTCTTCTGCCACCTCATCGAGTAACTTATCGGGCAGAATCACGACATTGCGGGCCGATCTGATTGGCCCTGAAACCGTTCCTGCAGATACAACCTCCAGTCCCGCCCTCCTCAGGATATCAATAACGGCTACTGCCTCGAGCTCCTCAAAACCAGGTGCAATAATGACCAAAACACTCTTTTGTGACATTTTATAACCTCATGAATGAATATTTTAGGACATTTTACAGCATCAGTATAATTATTATAATGAAAATTTCGCGTAAATATCCGGTGAACCCGTTATATCCTGCCTTGAAGCGGTTTGCCTTTTTCCGGGTTTCAAAGCTCACTCATTGCAGACCGGAGAGGCAGTGCAATCCGGCCCGAGGTTGAAACCCCGCAAAAGGCAAACCGCTCCTGCGGCAGGGCACGGACGGCAGCTTCCACAGTGGATCACTGGTTCTCCGAATATTTACAATTTCGCTTATTATACTATATTTATTACAGCCGTTTGCCAAACCGCCTTGCCTCCTGCAATATCGCGGACCCCCTGGATTTGTTCCCATGGACTGCCCAATGGCTGTGTTTCGAATCATCTGACTTTGTTGTGGCAATATGCATTGAAAAACAAAAAAATAATGCCAAAAGTTGCACTCATAGGACGTCCGAATGTAGGTAAATCTACACTTCTCAACCGGCTTACCCGCACGAGAGATGCACTGGTAGATTCGACTCCAGGTGTCACCAGAGACCGCCACTACGCCGAACTCAAATGGGATGGCCTTACAATGCAACTCATAGACACCGGCGGCATGGAGTCTCCGGGCACGGACCGCATGTCCCGGATTGTCCATGAGCAAAGCTTAAGGGCAGCAAAAGAATCTGACCTGCTTCTGACAATTCTGGATGCCGGGGAAGGCCTCACTCTGGCAGACAGGGAGATCATCGACACAATACGTTCATTTAATAAACCATATTTAATAGTAATAAACAAGGTGGACGGCCCTTCTCGCGAAGCCGGCCTGGGCGAATTTTACGAATCGGGTGTGGATGAAATCATTCCCGTCTCGGCTGAACACGGGAGGGGAATAAATGCCCTGATGACAAGAGTGGTTGACGTGCTTAAACACATAGGCCGGCCCTTATCTGAAGAGGGTTTAGCTCAGGAGCTCAGGGAAGATGAGGAACAGCCGATAAAAGTAGCGCTGATAGGCAGGCCGAACACTGGAAAATCCTCCCTGCTTAACAGACTGGTAGGCGAGCCTCGCATGATTGTCACCGATGTACCGGGTACTACCAGGGATGCCATAGACACGCTTCTTCAGCGACCTGCCGGAAAGGATATTCTGCTTACCGATACCGCGGGCATAAGGCGAAAAGCCAGGACCAGGAATAAAATTGAAAAATTCAGTATTATTAAGGCAATTAATGTGATCAAGGCCTGCGATATCGTGCTCATTGTAATGGATATCTCAGAAGGAATTACTGATCAGGATAAACGGCTGATTGGCTACACCGAAAGGTATGGACGGGCATGTATTACCCTGTTCAACAAATGGGACCTGATCTGCCAGGACCATTCATTAATGAAATTAAGATCCAGGGAACTGGAGCAGGCAAAGCGGTTCATTTCTTATTCTCCACACCTGAACATATCAGCGCTCACCGGGAAGGGTGTAAACCGGATTTTATCCCTGATAGACAATGTCTATACCGACTTTAATGCATTAATTAATACCGGCAGTGTCAACAGCGTCCTCCGGAAGGCAGTGGCAAAAAGGACTCCTCCTGTCTCCAGGGGGCGTTACCTGAAACTCTACTATACCACTCAGGTGGCAACGAAACCGCCTACTTTCCTCCTGTTCGCGAACTACCCGGACTTTATACCATCTCAATATAAACGATTCCTGACGAACCAGTTCCGCGAGCAACTGGGTCTGAAGCAGACTCCTGTTCGAATACTTTTTCGCAGGAGAGAGAGACGTCCCTGACCCTGACTGTTAACGGCTGCAAAATTCAGTCCCTGGGCACGGCCATCATGCGTTCAACGGCCTTGAGGGCCCTCAGACGAACCGGTTCAGGCACAATAATTACGGGCTCTTCTGTCTGAAGGGCCTGCAACAACTCCTTCAGGCCTGTTTTTTTCATGTCCTTACATATCATCTCGGAAGAAGCTGCATAAAATCTCTTTCCCGGATTTTGTTTCTTCAATGTATGTAAAAGCCCGATCTCTGTGGCGACGATGAATTCTTTCGCATTGGATCCTGCCGCAAAGGCCAGCATGCCGCTTGTGCTTCTTACCGCATCCGCCATGTCCAGCACCTCCGGAAGACACTCCGGGTGGGCCATCAGCAAGGCCCCGGGATGGGCGGCCTTTGCTTTCTTTACCTGGTCAACTGTCAGTTCATTGTGAATCGGACAGTAGCCAAGCCAGTAATGGATTTTTTGATCCGTATGTCTCTGTGCCCACATCGCCAGATTCTTGTCCGGGGTCATAAGGACTTCAGGAGTCTTTAAGGACCTTACGACCTGCACCGCATTGGCTGAGGTGCAACAGATGTCGCTCTCTGCCTTGACTTCGGCTGTAGAATTAACATATGTGACCACAGGCACACCTGGATACTTTGCTTTTTCAGCCCTGAGTTCCGCAGCGTTCAGCATATCCGCCATACCGCAGCCCGCATCTTTAACAGGCAGTATCACTTTTTTGTCCGGGCAAACAATGGCAGCGGTCTCAGCCATGAAACGGACTCCGCAAAATATTATCATATCGGCTTCGGTCTTTGAGGCCTGGATACTCAAGGCCAGAGAATCCCCCGTGAGATCCGCGATGTCCTGGACCCCGGGCACCTGGTAATTGTGAGCAAGGATGATAGCATTTTTTTTCTGTGCCAATGCACGGATTTCTCCAATTAGACTTTCATCGGACATTTTGCCCTCCTGATTATAGACGTTCAGAGGTTCCAGGTTCAGAGGTTCACCGTTAAAGGTTACCTTTCCTTAAATCCGGAATCCATGGATTAACGGCTCAGATTTTCCCTGAACCCTGAACCCTGAACCTCTGAACCTGGAACCTCTGAGTCATCTGTACGGTAGATTTCCACGCCCGGAGGCGGAACAAACCGGAAAAGGGCGTCTGAAAGACCCCTGTTGATCTTGATATCACTGAATACAAGATGTGTCCTGCTGCCTAACCGGTCTTCCAGCCACATCTCCTTTATCAGATGTATACCGGAATCCACGACAATCCAAATGGTGCGTACCTGCGGTACCGGGTTCCTTGGGGTGAGTTTCAGCGTCCACATGGCATCCGATCGTCCTTCTGCAGGATGCTCTACTATAAAAAAACGCTTGAGGTCGCCTTTGCCGAAAAAAAAGGCCCTGCTTATCTCGGTTGAAAGTAATTGATCCCTGGGAAGTACCATTACCTGATTGGCATTCTTCTCATACACATACACCTCTTGCCCGCTGGTGACAATAAGCTGCGGTTCCGGGCGGCTGTATTCCCAGCGCATTTCGTGCGGATGCTTGAAGTAGACCTTTCCTTCCGCCTTGAGACCCTCTGAAGAACCGGAGGCAAATGTCTCCTGCTTGAAGCTGCACACGATATCCGTGGTGGCTTCGTATTTCTTCTGCAACACGGATACAAGATATTCTCCGCGGTCTGAAAGACCCTCTGCCACGGACCTTGAAACAGAAGCTGATACCATGAACACAAGTAAGAAAAGGTAAAATATGCGCATATTTTGCATAATCATGCCTCCATTTTCCCTGCAAAACAATACTTGTCCGGATACTAAAGTATTTTTCGGGATTCATCCAGCTTTACAGGTCTTTCTGCCACTAAGAAAACAGTAAATATTCTTATGAATCCATTAATCCTGCCTTGGAGCGGTTACCTTTTTCCGGGTTTCAAAGCTCACTCATCGCAGACCGAAAGGGGCAGTGCAATTTGGCCCGCGATCGAAACCCTGCAAAAGGCAAACCGCTCCTGCGGCAGGGCACGGATGGCAACCGTTCACGGGAAGGGGATATTTCTTTGAACAGTTTAACGGAAGCCCCCGTAGTTTTCTTGGCTTTTGCTGTGGGGGAAACCCCGGCTCCTGAGCGCAGCGAAGGAGAACGGGGAGGGGGCAAGACTCCCCCGTGTCAAAAGCCTTAAGAAAACAAGGGGCTGAAGTGTTAAGTGAAAAGAAATATCCCCTTCCAGTGAACGGTCTGCACAGTGGACTTGAAACCGGTCACAGGGGAGCTTCTTTATGGAGACGATTTGCGTCAGCCCCGCAAGTTTTCCTGGCCTTTACAGCAAGGGAAACCCCGGCTCCTGAGCGCAGCGAAGGAGAACGGGGAGGGGGCAAGACTCCCCCGTGTCAAAAGCCTTAAGAAAACAAGGGGCTGAAGTGTTAAGTGAAAAGAAATATCCCCTTCCAGTGAACGGTCTGCACAGTGGACTTGAAACCGGTCACAGGGGTGCTTCTTCTTCCAGCATGCTCTCGCCCTTTGTTTTCTTAAGGCCTTTGTAAGCATGGGAAACCCCGGCTCCTGAGCGCAGCGAAGGAGAACGGGGAGGGGGCAAGACTCCCCCGTGTCAAAAGCCTTAAGAAAACTTACAGGGCTAACGCAAATCGTTTCCGGAAAGAAGCATCCTGTGATCGGTTACCAATGGACTACGGGCAGGTTCATAAGAATATTTACTTTTTTTGATTCCGCCGCAGATTTATGCGGATCGCAAGATCTCTTGAGTTTTGCAAGCGACTCTGTTATCAATTTATATTTATGATAACCTTTGATTTGCGCTGCGATCAAGATCATACCTTTGAAGCATGGTTTCAGGATAGGGAGGTATTTGAGACGCAAAAGGAGAGGGGTCTGCTGACTTGTCCCGTCTGCGGCAGTAGTAATGTACGGAAGATCCCCTCTGCGGTTTCAATACGCACAAAGTCCGTTGGGAAAGACGGCGATATCTCGGAATCTGCCTTGAATGAGATGCTGAACAAGATCTACACCGTGGTGAAAAAAAATACAGAAGATGTAGGAACTGCCTTTGCGCAAGAGGCCCTCAAAATGCATTACGGTGTGATTGAGAGCCGTAATATAAGAGGTGTTGCTACATCGGAGGAAGAAAAGACGCTGAAGGAAGAAGGAATTTCCTTTATAAAAATTCCAGTGCCTGGAAAAAATCCTGCAGGGGGTCATTGAAGCATCATGGATATGACAGAAGAGGTGGTACTCCGTGTAGAGCATGGAAGACTGGTGGAAATGGAATACCAGGTCAGGCTTTCCTCGGGAAAAGTGGTGGATTCTTCTGAAAAGTCAGGGGGACCGGTAACCTTTATCTGCGGGAAGGGCAATTTCCCCAAACCTGTTGAGGAAAATATTATAGGGCTTGCTCCCGGAGAAAAAAAGTTGATATTTGTCCCCCCGAACTATACTTATGGCCCTTATGATCCTACAAAGGTAACATTGGTGGCCGCTGAAAAGGTTTCAGGAGAAGTGGAAATAGGCAAGGTGGTCAAGGCCCATGACGAATTCGGCCTGAGACGGCCTGCTTTGATCAGATCCATCTGGAAAGGCGCCGTGATGCTGGACTTTAACCATCCACTGGCCGGCAAGACCCTGCATTTTGAGGTCTTTATAAAAGATGTCCGCATCGCTGAAATGCAGGAAAATTCAGTGCCTGAACGGAAAAGCCGTCCGGACGCAATTTTGAATTCTAATTTTTGATTACACTGCAAAAAGTCTGACATGATTCCGCTCAAAACGTAAGCAGATTGGGTTTTTCAGCGGAATCATTTTTGAATTTAAAAAGGAAAATAACCTTAATAGTAACCGTAAATATTCTTATGAACCCGTGGTCCACTGTGGAAGCTGCCGTCCGTGCCCTGCCGCAGAAGCGGTCTGCCTTTTGCAGGGTTTCAACCGCGGGCCGGATTGCACTGCCTCCCCGGTCCGCGATGAGTGAGCTTTGAAACCCGGAAAAAGGTAACCGCTTCAAGGCAGGATATAACGGGTTCACCGGATATTTACTAGTAACCTATGTATGTAAGCTATGGAAAAGGCCCTAAAAGAAGCAGGTCTGTTTGAAATATACGAAAAAGTCCTGTCAAATACCCGCCTGACTGCCGAGGACGGAGAGTTGCTCTTCTCCACCCCTCATCTGCCGGCCCTTGGTTACATGGCTAATCTCGTGAGAGAAAGGCTTAATGGAAACCGGGCCTATTACATCTATAATCAGCACATAAATTACTCTAATATCTGTATAAATCTGTGTAAATTCTGCGCCTTTGGAAAGGAAAAGACCCACCCGGAGGCCTACGAAATGTCCATAGAAGAGATAGTCTCCAAGATAAGGGAAAGGCGCGCAGAACCTGTTACGGAGGTCCACATTGTCGGCGGTCTGCACCCGGATCTCCCATACCAGTATTATATTGACATGCTGAAGGCCGTAAAGGCCGAAAGACCCGATATCCACATTCAGGCCTTCACCTGTGTGGAGATAGCACACCTGGCAGCCATTTCAGGCCGGTCAATTACCGAGACTCTTGAAGACCTTATCCAGGCCGGGCTGGGATCTATCCCTGGAGGCGGGGCAGAGGTCTTCAGCACCAGAATACGGGAAAAGCTCTGCCCAAGTAAGCTCTCCGGCAAGGACTGGCTGGAAGTTTCAAAAACCGCCCATAGAGCGGGTCTCAGGACCAATGCCACCATGCTCTACGGGCACATCGAGACAATCCCTGAACGGATAGAGCACCTGCTGGCCCTGAGAGAGGCCCAGGATGAGACGGGCGGATTCCTGTGCTACATTCCCCTTGCCTTTCACCCCAGGAATACAAAGCTGGAACACCTGTCATCCACAGGCGGGGTGGATGATCTTAAGAATATTGCCGTATCACGGCTCCTGCTGGATAACTTTCCGCACATCAAGGCCTACTGGGTGATGCTCGGACCAAAGGTTGCGCAGATCTCTCTCTCCTTTGGTGCGGACGACCTGGACGGGACCGTCCTGGAAGAAAAGATTACCCACATGGCAGGTGCAGATACCTCCCAGGCCATGACCCGTAGCGAGATCGAGCACCTTATCCGGCAGGCCGGCAGAAAACCGGTAGAGCGGAACACTCTTTACGAGCCGGTTTGAGATCACCTTTTACCATGATCGCCCAGATAATATCAAAGGTCCGGGATGGCAGGCGCCTTTCAGGAGATGAGGCCCTCTTGCTTTACCGGGAGGCAGACCTGAATATACTGGGCCAGCTTGCCGACGAGGTAAGGTGGAGGCTGCATCCGGAACCCGTTGTCACATATGTCATAGACCGGAACATAAACTATACCAATGTGTGCATTTCCGCATGCAAGTTCTGCGCTTATTACTGTGCCCCGGGTGATGTTTCAGGTTATGTGCTGTCCAGGGAAGAACTGGCCGGGAAGTTGGAGGAGACAGAAACGCTCGGTGGCACCCAGATCCTGCTGCAAGGCGGGCTCCATCCTGATCTCCCCCTTGCTTTCTATGAGGAAATGCTCCGTTTTATAAAAAACCGTTTTGCAGTCCACTGCCATGCCTTTTCTCCTCCTGAGATCGTTCACATTGCAAATATTTCAGGCCTGTCTGTAAAAGAGGTCCTGGTCAGGCTTATCAAGGCAGGACTCGATTCCATACCAGGTGGCGGGGCGGAAATACTGTCAGACAGGGTGAGAAAACAGATCTCCCCCAGGAAGGCCACAACAGATGAGTGGCTGAATGTAATGGAGACCGCTCACGGATTAGGTCTTAAGACCACTGCCACCATGATGTACGGTCACGTGGAGCGACTGGAAGAAAGAATTGAACACCTTTTGCGCATCAGAGAACTTCAAGACCGCACCGGCGGGTTCACGGCCTTTATTGCCTGGCCCTTTCAACCCCAAAATACCGCCCTTGACGTCAGGCCATCCACCGGGCAGGAATATCTGAAACTGCTTGCCATCTCCAGGATCGTCCTTGACAACTTCCCGAACCTGCAGGCCTCATGGGTCACCCAGGGTCCAAAAGTGGCCCAGATCGCCCTGTTTTTCGGGGCAAATGACTTCGGCAGCACAATGATTGAGGAAAACGTGGTCGCAGCAGCCGGGGTAAGCCATCGACTCTCGGAAACAGAAATACGCAGAATTGTGACCGATGCCGGCTTTGAGCCGCATCAGCGCCTGATGGACTATACTCTGGTTGGTAAATCCGGTTCAAAGGTTCAGGGTTCAAGAAAAAAATGAACATCGAACATTGAACGTCCAACATCGAATGTTGAATGGGAAAAGATGAAGAAACAGAAATAGCCGTTCAATGTTCAATGTTCGACGTTCATCTTTCAAAACAATCTGTACGGCATAAATGTAACCTGTGGACGTTTACACCAAATCACTGAATTCCCTCCATCTCCACATAGCCAGATGGGTGGTTCCCGTCTCAAGGCCTCCAATGGAAAACGGAGCAATAGCGACCTTCGGAGGGAAAATAATAGAGGTGGGACCTGCGCCGGGACTCCGCTCAAGATACCTGGCAGAGATAACAGACTATGGAGACTCCATACTCTGTCCTGCCTTGATAAATACCCACTCACACCTTGAACTCTCTCCACTCAGGTGGCGCCTTTCTCCAGGCGGCCCCTTTGCTGACTGGGTGAGATCGCTTATCAAGGCCCGCGACCTCATCAGGCCTGAGGAATGGGAGCCGGCCATATGCCGGGCGATAAAGGAAATGCAACAAAACGGGATAATAGCGGTTGGAGACGTGGGAAACCTGGATGTTGTTCCCGGTTTCGCTTCCGGAAAAGATGGCATACGGCCTTTCAGAGGCGTCTTCTTTCAGGAAATTATATGCCCGGTACCGAACGGAGCGGAAGAAGAAATCCCCCTCGGCCCCTCTTTTCCGAGAAAAAGGATTACTGAGCCCATGGGCATCTTGGGGCCTTCTTTTCACTACGCCCTTTCCGCCCATGCCCCGTATTCCGTGGCACCCCAGGTCCTTAAAGCCATCAAGGCGTGGGACCAGGACCACGGCATGCCGTTTTCCGTTCACGTGGCCGAATCAGAAGAGGAGATAGAGTTCCTGCAGGGAGGGCATGGCCCCATAAAAGAACTCATGCAGGAGAAAGGACACTGGCCCCTGAATTATGATCTCCCCAAAACGTCTCCCGTGAAGTATCTTGAAACCTTGGGGCTGCTTGACAGGCATACGGTCTGTGTTCACTGTGTTCATGTTGACCGGGATGACATCTCAATCCTGGCAAAAACAGGGGCCGGCGTTTGCCTGTGTCCCAGGAGCAACGTATTCCTTGGAGTGGGTGTGCCTCCTGTGTCAGAGTTTCATGCCTCAGGCATACCGTTGGCCCTTGGCACCGACAGCCTCGCGAGCAATGACCGGCTTTCCATTTTCGCTGAAATGGCAAGCCTTTCAAAGCTGGCCCCGGGTCTTCCTCCAGAGGCCATTTTTAGGGCAGGTACTTATGGTGGGGCAAGGGCCCTCGGTATCTCTGAGGAATTGGGGAGTCTGGACAAGGGTAAGGCCGCGATATTTCTGTCGGTAGCGTCCGGTCCCATTGGAAATAGAGACGTCATGGAGTTCCTGGTCCATGAAGGAGACAAGGGACTGGGTGATTGGGTATAACCGTTTACAATCCAGGCCAGGAAGTGAATAATTTCAAGTTCCAAGCCGTGAACTTCTATAGGTAATGATACCAACAGGAAAAGAGAAAAAGCGCTTTGTTCGAAACAAATTCGCTTCCGTCTCCAGGAGATACGATCTCTTGAACGGGTTGCTCAGTTTTTACATAGACCATTACTGGAGATGGGTGACCGCGCGTGAGTTTAATGAACTCGGACAGGGTCCTATCCTGGACCTCTGTGCGGGGACCATGCCCCTTTCGGCTGAGATTGCAAGGCGGATAAGGTGTTCGGTAGTGGCAGTGGATTTCTGTTATGAGATGCTTCGCTACGGGGCGCTTCAATGGGAAAACAGCAACGACAAGGCGGAATATATAGTCCCTGTGTGCGGTGACGGAGAGTACTTACCGCTCCATGACCTGAAATTCCGGGGGATAACGGTGGCCTTTGGGGTCAGGAATCTGAGCCGGCTGGAGCAGTGCCTCAGAGAAATGTTGAGGGTGCTGAAGCCAGGAGGCAAGCTTGCGATTCTTGAATTCTCGCGCCCCAAGAATCCCCTTTTTTCTCCGGTATACAGGCTTTATCTGCACAAATTCATCCCCTTCATGGCCGGAATCATCTCAGGCGACAAAGAGGCCTATAGTTATCTGGCCGATTCCATTCAGGGCTTCCATGAACCTGAGATCCTGGCCGCAATGATGAGAGATGTGGGATTCCGGGAGGTCAAGCACAGGCCTTTAACCATGGGTATTGTTACCCTGTATACAGGGCGGAGATAGCTTTAATGGTAAAATTTGATTTCAGCATCCATACTCAATTCGATAATGCAACACACGAAAAAGAAAAGAATTATCACGAAAGCACGAAAAGAACATCAGCAACTTGATAGTATAGGAATTTCTGTGTCTAAAATTTTCTAAGTCCGCCCGAAGGGCGTTAAGTTCATTTCTATGTCTTGTTTCGTGTTTTCGTACCTTCGTGTTTTCGTGATTGATTTTGAATAGTTTCTTAACCGCACAGATCCCATTTTTTGAAGAAAGTGTAAACCGGTAAATGGATGATGCCAATTATAGTCCACATATTCACTGACGGCGCCTGTTCCGGAAACCCGGGCCCCGGCGGATGGGGGGCGATGTTGCGGTATAACAGACATCAAAAGTGCATCAAGGGCTGGTCAAGAAACACCACAAACAACCGGATGGAGCTATTGGCGGCAATAAGGGCCCTCGAGGCCCTTAAAGTGGCCTGTGACGTGATTATAACTACAGACTCAAACTACCTGAAGCAGGGCATAACCAAGTGGATAAATGCATGGAAACGGAGGGGTTGGCAGACTGTTGAAAAGAGGCCTGTCAAAAACAAGGACCTATGGCAGGCGCTTGACTCTTTATGCCAGCTTCACAGGGTCCACTGGAAATGGATCAAGGGCCATTCCGGACACAAGGAAAACGAACTTGCTGATCAACTGGCCAGGGAAGCCATTTCCGAAGGCCGGAACGGATATCTGGAAGAGGATACGGCAGGCAGGATTTAGGTGTTGAGGTCAATTTTGTCTGTATTGCGTTTTACTTGGCAATAAGGAGTCCGTAATTACATCGCCCAGGCAGGCACAAACAGGATACGCGTGTTGTTCAGCACTGTTTGACTAAAGATGTCTTTTGTAATCACGCAAGCTGTTTTGGGCCTGTATCTCTTTATGAAACTTCGCAGCCCGGAAGGGATCTTCAGTCTTTTGAATGAGCGGTATCTCGCCTCAACGGGAAGTGTATCTTTTCCGAGGATGACAAAATCGACCTCTGCCTTTGATTTTGTCAAGCTAAATTGCAAAAATATCTTCTTAACCGCTCACCGTTCAGGGGTTCAGGGGTTCTACCGATTTTGAGGCCCGGATTTCCCGGCTGCGCCGGAATGATGGAATGTAAATATCCGGTGAACCCGTTATATCCTGCCTTGAAGCGGTTACCTTTTTCCGGGTTTCAAAGCTCACTCATCGCGGACCGGCCCGCTGCCCGAAACCCTGCAAAAGGCAAACCGCTCCTGCGGCAGGGCACGGATGGCAACTTCCGCAGTGGACAGCGGGTTCACCGAATATTTACGATGGAATCCAGGTAATTTTTCGGATATCAAGCACTTTTTTAGCCTTTTTCTTCCAGGACAACCTCATCTCTTCCTGCAATTTCATTCAGAAAGACGTTTACGTGTTCACTTGCTGAAGTCCGGATAGAAAGCCCTACAAAATCGGGTTTGATCGGAAGCTCCCGTCTTCCCCTGTCCACGAGAACAGCAAGCTGGATCTTCTGAGGTCTGCCCAGGTCAATCAAGGCATCCAGGGCAGCCCTGACAGTACGACCGGTATAAAGGACGTCGTCCACCAGTACTATGTTTTTGTTGTCAACAGGGAACGAAATCTCAGTCTTCCTGACTATGGGATGCTGGCTTAGAGTACTCCAGTCGTCCCGATAGAGAGTAATGTCCAGAATCCCGGCTGGGACCATGGTACCCTCTACGGCAGCAATCCGCTGCTGCAGGCGTTCGGATAACGGCACTCCACCTGTCCTGATGCCAATGAGGGCGAGATCCTTTATTCCCTTATTCTGTTCTATGATTTCATGGGCCATTCTTGTAAGTGCCCTGTCCATCCCTTTCGAGTCAAGCACGATTTTCCTAGTGTCGTTCACTGTTTCCTCCAAATTGGTCAAAATGGCTCATTCATTTGGTTGAAATACCACGTAGATATGGAAATATTACCTGTCTCAGTGTTACTATTTCTGCATATGTGCAAGGGAAATCAGGTTATTTTTCCGTGTCAGAAAGATGAAAAGTAATATCCCGGTCATCATTATCGTCGCACCCAGGGGAAATGCGCTCCTGAGACCGCAATAATCCATTATAATACCGGCAAAAAAAGAACCGAGCATCATTCCCATGCTGTGCCCCATTGTCAGAAGTCCCATGACTGAACCCATGGATTCGGTTTCATTGCCTTTTATCACAGAGAGCGCCATTACCGGTGGCGTTGACATCCCGCCTCCCACTCCGAAGATAATATCCGCTATAATGATATCCCGGAATCCCTCTGCCCATGAAAATGAATATATTGCATATACGACTATAAGGCAGCCGCAGATAATCATGTACCTTTTGTTGAGCCTGTCAGCCAGAAAGCCCATCGGCACCTGCAGCATCCCGCTTATAAAGACTCCGAGCATGACAAGAATCCCGATCGAGAGACCTGAAAGCCCGAATTCCGAATCCGCATAAACAGGCAGAAAACACCATATGATTCCAATGCAGGTAATATAGGAAAACCGGACAATGAACAGCCCTGCTATAGACCTGCTCCTTAATAGCCGGATAGCAGGCATGGAGGCCTTGTACCTCCTGGCAATCCTTTCCGAGCTTACAGGCGGCAGCAGGAAGAAACTCAGCATGCAGCCCGCAGACGCAAGAATACCCATGGACGCAAAAGCTGCATCCAGGCTGAATTTGTCACTGATCACTCCGCCTGCCAGGGGGCCTATGCTCAGGCCCAGGAACATGGAGAGGTGAAAAAGTCCCATATAAAAGCCTTCCCTTCCCTCTGGCGTAATATCTCCTATATAGGCCAGTGCAACAGGCATGATCATGGCAGACGCTATACCCTGTAAAAATCGTATAATGATCAATGAGTTGACATCAGATGAAAGCATAAATGCAATGGAGACCAGTGTATAGCCTAGCAGTCCTGCGACAATAAACGGCTTGCGACCTTTTATGTCTGAAATCCTGCCGAAATACGGAAGGAGAAACGTCCGCGAAAGGGAGAATGCGCCAAAGATCAGGCTTATATACAGACCGCTGGCTCCAAGATCGTGGGCATACACCGGCAGAAGCGGCACCACTATTCCCAAGCCTGTAACAGAAGTAAAAATGGAACAGAAAATAGCGGCAAATATTTTTTTGTCAGATGTACTCATATGGAAGGCAGAGAAACAACAATAAAACCCGGATTGTGCATGACAAATATAGAAACTTTTCCTCTTAAGCTAAGGGCCGTGGAATTAAGCAGCATTCAGATATCCAGATCATCAAGAGGACTTGGCACTCCATGTCCGCCTTGCCGCAGAACATGTGTGTAAATCATGGTCGTGGAGATATCTTTATGGCCCAGCAGGGCTTGTATGGTTCGGATGTCAGTGCCTCGCTGCAGAAGATGAGTGGCAAAACTGTGCCGGAAGATATGTGCGCTTACCCGTTTTGTCAATCCTGCTTTACGAGCAGCTATCTTGATTGCCTTGTTAATTACACTGGGGTCAACATGATGCCGTCGGATTTTACCGCTTCGAGGATCGGTTGACAGATTACGGGCAGGAAATACATACTGCCAGTTCCATTCTTTTGCGGCGTTAGGATATTTCCGTGCAAGGGCATAGGGCATATAGACTTCACCGTATCCCTGAGCCATATCCTGTTCGTGGATTACCCGAACTCTCGAAAGATGATTCCGGAGCAATGGAATCACGGAGACCGGAAATGTCGTGATCCGGTCTTTCGTACCCTTGCCCGAACGTACAATTATATGTTTTAACTCATAATCAATGTCATGCACCCTAAGACGCAATGCCTCTGTGATACGCAAACCACTGCCATAGAGCAGCTTGGCAACCAGTTGCGGCGTACCTTCCATGAGTGTGATCACACGGGCCACTTCTTCCCGGGTCATAACCACAGGAATATTTACCTTTTTCCTCGCCCGTACCGCATTAATATTCCCGTCAAGTGATTTTTTGAGTACGTGTTTGTACAGGAAAACCAGTGCATTCATGGCCTGATTCTGCGTAGAGGGCGATACTGCCCTGTCCACTGCCAGATATGTCAGGAACGCCTCTATTTTAACTTCGCCATTGCTTAACTCTTCCCGAGAGGTCATATTGTGGTACTGTATATATCGTTTGATCCAGCCACAGTATGTTCGTTCCGTACGGATCGAGTAGTGATGAAGCCTCATGACATCCCGGACCTCATCGAGGAGTTCCCTGTCTTTCTTAAATCTGGACATAGTCTCTTACGATTGCTATAAAATATATAATAGATGATAATCAGGCAGAGTAAATTTGCCCAAAAATATGGACAATATCATTATATTAAGGCAAATCTGCTTGTCAATTAATGGTTCCTCAAGGCGCGCAGCGCCTCGGCAACCCAACGCTCGACGCGACGTGCTCCCCTGATAACCGGCGCAAGCGCCGTTATCAGGGTCCGCCGCGCGTCAGCTGCCCATTGGGCTGCACTAATCACGCTTAACGTTAATCACGATATGTGTTATTATATGACACATGATCAGATCATTTAAGTGTAAAAATACTGAAGCGCTATCTAAAGGTGATCATGTCAAGCAATTCGTAAATATTGCCAAAATTGCGCGACGCAAACTTAGACAGCTTGAAATCGCTGGGCGGCTTGATGATTTAAGGGTACCACCTGGTAATCATCTTGAGGCGCTCAAGGGCAATCGTTCTGATCAACATAACATTCGTATAAACGATCAATGGCGAGTTTGCTTTCGTTGGACGGATGCAGGTCCAGAAGATGTCGAAATTGTCGATTACCATTGAGGAGTATCTACTATGAAAAAATTAGATCCCATAACTCCAGGCGAAATTTTATTAGAAGAATTTCTGAAGCCTATGGGGCTGAGTCAGTACCGATTAGCTAAGGAAATTGGCGTTCCAGCCCAACGTATCAGCGAAATTGTCGGTGGAAAGCGATCGATAACTGCTGATACCGATTTGCGGTTGTGTCGTTTCTTTGGCCTATCTAATGGCTACTGGTTACGTGCCCAAGTTGCCCATGATACAGAAGTTGCCGCAAGAACCCTCAGCCCGTTGCTAAAAAAAATAAAACCTTATTCTGAGTATGTGGCCCAACAATGCTAATTCAGCCGACGCAAAAATGCTGCGCGGCTGATTAGCGGCGATTCGGCAGGTGATAAAATAAGTGCAACACAGGAAACTGACGACAATGAGTAAAAAGACTGTCTATATCGAAAACATCGATCGTATCATACTTAACGGCCCGAGCATCCCGTGACCTGCTGGCCGCTGCTTGGCAAAAAGCAACCGTTGATTGGTGGGACACGCAACGTGACCGGTTCGATATCTACGCATCAGATCTCGTTATCGAGGAGGTTGGGAAAGGTGATAGTAAAGCGGCTACCCGAAGGCTTGGCGCTTTGGCTGGGATTCCTCTTCTCGCGATAACTGATGATGGGTACTGTCAACTTTTTTGTGTGAATTTCTCATAGGCCAATTCTTTGAGAAAAGGCAGGTTGTTACGCACTTTTCCTATTGGGTTTGATCTCCAATGCAATTCCATTCTCAGAGAGATAAAGGCCAG